>JBIODP010000350.1:0-2765 GCA_044445195.1 Burkholderiales bacterium
GATCAGCCACAAGCAAGCGGGGCTGCGCAACTCGACCTGGCGGGGCGCACACCCCGCGCCCCACTGCGGGACTCGAACAGTGCTCGCCTAAACCTCCGCCTGCTTGCGGCTGATCGAGGCGGCGCACAGGGGGTGGTGCGCGGTATCATCGGAGCGGTTGAACTACTCCGAGTTATGAGGCTTTAATTAGTCGCTCATCCAGTAGCGCACAAAGCTACGACTCTTCGGTTGCCAGACAAAGAAAGAATTTGCGCTTTCCTCCTTGAAGTAGTCAATTGCTAGGCCCTCGAGAAGAATATTATCAGGTTCATTTTTCTTGCAGTCGAAGTAATCTTTACCGCAAGCCGTCTTGTAACTTCCGGGCTTTGCTAGTGAGATACCCATAGCCCCGATCATTTTTTTATCCTTTATTTCGTCGAGGAGCATCGGCTTGTAGTTCTGAGAACTAAGTATTACAAACAAAGCCATCGAATTTTTCGAGTCATTGACCAAGAGCTGAGCAGAATCCTTCTTCTGGTCTCCGTCAAAATCACCAGATGCGGAGAGAAATAAGTTTGCATCTTTTTTCCTCCAGTCCGTGCCGTCATCCAATTCCTGGGTTGTGGGAACACGCCAACCGACTGGCAACTCTGCCTGAGCCGTACCGGCAAATAGCAAGCCAATTGCGGTGAGTAGTAGTGAGCGTTTCATAATGCTTTCAAAAAATGAATAAGTCGGCATCATTTTATCTGTCCCCGCTCAATACTGATCCCCACCATTTTGCAGTTGCGGATTGCTTGCAGTTTGGCGACGCTGACCTTGACCCACGGGGCGTTGAAGTCCTTGAGGATGATCTGCGCGATGTGTTCGGCCAGCGATTCCAGTAATGAGAAGTGCCCCTCGCTCAACACGGTCTGGATGTGTTGCGCGACATCGGCATAATCCAGCGCGTCCTTGATGTTGTCGGTCTGGCAGGCGCGGCTGTTGGGCAACGCGATATCGAGGTCGATCCGCAAGGTTTGCGGCACTTGCTTTTCCCACTCATAGATACCGATTAAGGTGGTGACCTTGAGTTCGCGTAAAAAAATGATGTCCATTTAATAACCTACTGTGCCGTTCAATTGCGTCGTTGCGTGCTCGCTCATTTCTAGCCTATCTATTCGATATGTCTTCGTCATTCGCTGTGCGGCGCCTTGCACTTGAGCGGCTCGTGACGGTTATTAAGAGTGTGTCGGCACGCGCTTATTGGTAGCTTGGCAGGATTGAAGTAGAATCCGCCGACTCTGCATTCTAAGGTATTCCCGATGTTGACCATAATTTTTGTAATCGCCGCCTATCTATTGGGTTCGATCTCCTTTGCAGTCATCACCAGTAAATTATTTGGTCTTGCCGATCCGCGCACCTACGGCTCCGGTAATCCCGGCGCGACCAATGTGTTGCGCAGCGGCAAGAAGGCGGCTGCGGCGCTGACCTTGTTCGGCGATGCGGCGAAGGGCTGGCTAGCGGTGTTTCTGGCAATAAATTTTTCCCCGGGCGATGTGTCATACACAATGCTGGCTGCGGCAGTGGCTCTTGCTGTGTTCATCGGCCACCTGTTTCCGGTGTTCCTGCGCTTCAAAGGAGGCAAGGGAGTGGCGACGGCATTGGGCGTGTTGCTGGCACTGAACGTGTGGTTGGGATTGGGTGCGATGGCGACCTGGTTGTTGACCGCGCTGGTATTCCGTTATTCTTCTCTGGCAGCTTTAGCTGCATCTGTTGCAACACCTGTTTACGCCGTATTGCTCGGCTTGCCGCGCGAGTGGGTGCTGGCGTCAGGCATCATGTCGTTGCTGCTGATCTGGCGGCACAAGAGCAATATAAGGAATCTTCTGGCGGGTAAAGAGGCGAAGATCGGGAAAAAATCCGAGAGTCAGTCTGCCGATAATATCTAGTTGTTCTTGATTCGTCACACCGGCGAAGGCTGGTGTCCAGTCATTTTAAGGCGCTGGATTCCGGCCTCCGCCGGAATGACGACTTCGTTAAGAAGTGTAATTGATCTGCTCTAAATCCCAGCGCGGTTTGACGTTGAAGCGATAATCTTTCTTGCCTTGTTGTTGCGCAAGCCTTAACGCGCCGGCGAAGGCGATCATCGCACCGTTGTCGGTGCAGAATTCCAGATCGGGATAAAACACTTTGCCGCCGCGTTTGGCTATGTCTTCGGTCAAGCGGCTGCGCAACAGTTGATTCGCGCCGACCCCGCCCGCTACCACCAGTTGATCCAGGCCGGTCTGCTCCAAAGCAGCGCGCGCCTTGTGTGCCAGCACATCGACGATGGCTTCTTGCACGGCGCAGGCGATGTCGGCGCGCGTTTGTTCGTCGTTGTCGCTTTGTTTTACCAGCGTCAGCACTGCTGTCTTCAATCCGCTGAAACTGAAATCCAGATCGCCGCTGTGCTGCATCGGGCGCGGCAATTTGTACCGGCCAGGATGACCCGACGCAGCGAGTTTCGCCAGCCCGGGACCGCCCGGATAACTCAAGCCCAACAGCTTCGCGCTCTTGTCGAAGGCTTCACCTGCTGCGTCATCGACCGTTTCGCCAAGCAGGGTGTATCGCCCCACGCCATCTACGCGCATCAATTGCGTATGGCCGCCGGAAACCAATAAGGCAACGAATGGGAATTCCGGTGCGGGGTCGGACAGCAATGGAGAGAGCAGGTGTCCTTCCAGATGATGGATGCCGATGGTAGCGATGCCAAGCGCATAGGCCAATGCGTTGGCGACACTCGCGCCGACCAGCAGTGCGCCACC
>JBIODP010000351.1:0-2761 GCA_044445195.1 Burkholderiales bacterium
GCCGATGAAAAGGGCGGCGATTACGAGGCCAAGAAGGCATTGGCGGCCGCTGCGCGGGCGGATGTGGAGCGGTTGCGTGCGCTCGAATCATTCAAACGCATTACCGCGCCGTTCGATGGCGTGGTGACCGCGCGCAAGACGGATATCGGCGCGTTGATCAATGCCGGGCATGACGCCGGGCATGAGCTGTTTACCGTTGCCGATGTCCATAAACTTCGGCTTTACGTTAATGTTCCGCAAAGTTATGCCAATCAAATTTCCATGGGCATGAAGGCGCAATTGACGGTTCCCGAGCGTCCCGGACAAACCTACAGCGCCAACCTCGTCGACAATTCGCGTTCGGTGAGCGAGAATTCCGGAACCGTATTGATCGAACTGGACGTCGATAATGCAGACCGACAATTACTGCCGGGAGAATATGGAAACGTGCGCTTCGATCTGCCGCGCGATACCCATGCCGTGCAGGTGCCTGCCAGTGCCCTGGCATTTCGCAAGGAAGGGTTGACCGTGGCTACGCTGACACCCGACAATCGTGTGGTTTACCGGCTGATACAGATCAGCCGCGACTTGGGCAATACGGTCGAAATTGCCTCGGGCTTATCCACTGCGGATAGAGTCATCGATAATCCGCCCGATTCTCTGGAAGAGGGGGATCTGGTGCGCCTGGCGCCGACGGCAAGCCAGGCTGCAGGAGGAAACAAATCATGATGTTCAGGCGGCGCCGGGCAATTGCCGCAATAGGTTTAAAAGGGGCATTGGTATTGCTGCTTGGCGGCTGTTCGCTGGCGCCCGTCTATCGCGTGCCGCCCGTCGACATTTCCACCGATGCGTGGAAAGATAGTCCGTGGCAGTTAGCCAAACCGGCCGACGATCTGCCGCATGGCAACTGGTGGCGGATTTATGGCGACCCGGTTCTTGATGCGCTTGAAACCAAAATAGAACAGCAGAACCCTGATCTGGCGGCGGCGTTGGCGCGTTATGACCAAGCCAACAGTTATGCCAGTCAGTTGCGTTCAGGGTTTTTCCCCACGGTGGATGCCGGCGCAACGCTTACCCAAAACCGGCAATCGGACAATCGTCCGCTGCGGGGCGCCAATCAACCTGACGTCTACGCGGCCAATACCGCCGGCGTCGGCGCAAATTACGATCTGGACGTATGGGGGCGGGTACGCAATCTGGTTGCAGCCGGCCAGGCAACGGCAGCAGCCGGCGCGGCCGATCTCGAGAGTGTCCGGCTCAGTTTGCATACCCAATTGGCCGACAATTATGTGAGATTGCGCGGAATCGATGCAGAGGCCAAGCTGCTCAATGAAACAGTAAACGCTTACACTCGTGCCTTGAGCCTGACGCAAAACCGCCATGCTGGCGGGATCGCTTCGGGGCTGGATGTGGCGCGCGCGGAAACACAGTTGAGGACGGTGCGCGCACAAGCGGCGGAGATTGCTGCGCAACGCGCGTTGTATGAGCATGCGATAGCCAGCCTGATCGGCCAGCCGGCAATGAACTTTTCTCTGCCCGTGGCCGAGAGCGATTTAGCGGTTCCGCCGATTCCAACCGGCCTGCCGTCGCATTTGTTGCAACGCCGCCCCGATATTGCGGCAGCCGAACGCCGGACGGCGGCGGCGAATGCGGCGATAGGCGTTGCCCGCGCCGTCTATTTTCCGGACTTCACGCTGGGCGCCGCATTCGGGTTTCAAAACACCGGCGGATCCGGCTTGCTGACGGCGCCCAACAGTTTCTGGACGCTGGGACCGGGCGTTATTTTTAACCTGTTCGACGCCGGTTTGCGAGACGCCCAGCTTGCCGGAGCGCGGGCAGCGCTGGATCAGGCGGGAGCGGAATACAGGGCAACGGCGCTTTCCGCTTTCCAGCAAGTAGAGGACGATCTTGCGCACTTGAAATACGACAGGCAAGGTGAACTGGAGCAAGACGCAGCAGTCAAATCGGCAGCGACAACCTTGACTCTCGCATTAAACCGTTATCGCGAAGGGGCGGTCAACTACCTCGAAGTGGTCACCGCGCAGACGGATGCCTTGGCGGCACAGCGCGCCGCACTGGATTTACATACCCGGCAACTGCGCACCAGCGTGGACTTGATACGCGCGCTGGGCGGCGGCTGGGGCTGGGGCGGGTCGCAGGATAAGCTTATCATCCATCCCATATGACAAACCCGTCCGCGCTCAGGGTCCTCATCATTGAGGATGACCCAACCACCGCCGAAGAAATTGCTGCGGAATTGAGTGCGCACGGGTTCTCGGCGGAGATTGTCGGTAACGGCAATATCGGCCTGGAAAAGGCATGCAGCGGGCGTTATGATGCGATCACCCTGGACCGCATGCTGCCCGGGCTGGATGGCTTAAGCATCGTTACCCGCTTGCGTGCCACCGGGGTAGATACGCCGGTATTGATGATCAGCGCGTTAAGCGACGTTGACGAGCGGGTGCGCGGTTTGCGGGCGGGAGGGGACGATTATCTGACCAAGCCGTTTGCGTCGGACGAGATGTCGGCGCGGCTGGAAGTATTGCTTCGGCGCCGTAAAGCGCCCGCGCTTGCAGTAAAATTACAAGTTGAAGACTTGGAGCTCGACCTGATTGAGCGCAGCGTGCGCCGCCATGGAGCCGTTCTGGATTTGAAAGCGACGGAATTCCGGTTGCTGGAATACATGATGCGCAACTCCGGTCAAACGCTCACCCGCAGCATGATTTTCGAAGCGGTGTGGAATTATCACTTCGACCCGTACACCAATCTGATTGAGGTACAC
>JBIODP010000352.1:0-2742 GCA_044445195.1 Burkholderiales bacterium
CCCGAACAAGCCGTGGCACAGCGTCGCATCCTGCGCGGTCACCTGCAGTTTTTCCTGCATCATCTTGCGCGTGGTCGAGATGGCCGCCGCCAACCGTTCCCGATGGAATCGTTCGCGCGACGGGTTCAGGCGCATCGCCCTCAAGTGAGCCAGCGCGATTCCTGGCGCACCATGGCACCACGCACCGCGGAAGGTGCCGCAGATTTTGCCTTCGCGCTTGAAGTGCGGATAGCGCGTATCGATCCAATTGCCTTCATCCGGGTTGAACAACTGCTCTTCGAATGCAAAGGCACCGTTGGCATAGGTCAAATAGGTGTTTTGTCCGGTATCTCGGTACGCCTCCAGCAGCGCCAGGCCGATGCCCGAAGCGCCATGGGAAAAGCCGGTGAGCGGCGGATTATCCAGTTCCACGCCGTGAATTTTCGGCGCCGACCAGATGCACATATCGCCCTGCCAGGCGCCAAGGCTGACAATCTCGTTGGCGCATTCAATCGCCAGCTCGCGGCAACGCCGCAGACGATATCGATTTGCCAGGAACAGCAAGGGTGCGATGGCGCCCGCATTACCGCCAATGACATCAAGCGAATGTTGTGTCGCGAGGCCTCTGTCCAATCTCGCCAACAGCCAGGCCAAGTCGGGGGCCAGGCGCTGCCTGGTTGCGCTGTCGGCGTAACCGAGCCGATGGCCGACATACAGCAGGCCGAGATCGCCGGCATAGAAGGAGATTGCCGAGGCTGGAAACGGATTGGTCTTCAGATAATGGACGGATCGCTTCCAGCTTGCAATCGCGACTTTCTTGAACCTGCTGTCGCCGGTCATTTTGAACAAGCTATGGAGGAACAGTGCCACGCCTGCGGTGCCGCTGTAGAGTTCCGGGCCGATCGCTACATTCCTGTCCGAATAACCGGCGATTTCCCTATCTTGAATGTCTCTTCTGCCGAGCCAGGTGCAATGCGTCGCATCGTCGCTCCAGATGGCAGTGTCGACCAGATGCCTGCCGATCCGGCATGTGGCATCCATCAGCAAATCGTGATTGCGTTGCGCGGCATTTTCCTCGGCGAGTTTCAACATGTAGTTTTCCTGCATGTCGTATTGCGGATTCAGCCAGGCGACTGCAGCGCTGCTGAAAGGATCCCGCCTGGCTCCGGGGAGCGCCGGTTGTTGCAATGTGGCCACGTTCGTACCGCTCATGTCAATTCCTCCTGCCGGCGAACGGAGTCATCCATTGCCGAACTCAATTCCTGCTCATAGTCGAAAAGATGATCTTTCAGCGCGTAGGGCGCCATGGGATCGATGCCCTCTTTCTCAAAGGACTGCCGGACGGATTGCACGATCTCGCCCCTGGAACAGCGATCCTCGACCAGGCAGCGAATCAACGACCCGGCGATGATCTTCGCGCGGGAAAATCCAAAACTGTTGTCATCCCTGGGATCTTCGGCAAATCCCAAACCGTCGGCCAGTCGCTTTGCAAACAAGGGCGTGGCCGGCTTGATCTTGCCTTGCAGCTTGCCGTGAATGTCCTTGATGATCGGCAGCGTTTCCCGCAAATCGGCCCGGTTGATATACAAAACCCCGGCGTCCGAGCGCTGGTAGGCGCGCGGATCGGAAATCACCTTGGTCTTGAAATGCAGGCGCTCGCGATTGAGCGCCTCGGTGCAAAATCGGACGTAGTCGAGCGCACCTTCGGCGGTCAGGTTCCAGTAGAACCTCACCACGTCTTCCAACGGATTCTTGCATCCGACGCTGGATAGATTGCCGAAAATCATGAAGAAGCTGGCATTGAGATTGCGTGTTTCCTTGGGAATTCTCACCCGGCACGACCTGCTCGCATCCGCTTTCCCCTGGCATTTCACTTCGTCGGTCTCGACCCAAAACACCACTTGGCCTTTCCTGACGGCGACCTGGTTGTTCTTGAAATCGCTCTCGACGATTTGCCACCCATCCTCCCAGCTACCGGTTCCGCTATTGCAGGCAGATAACTGCGATTTGAAATGATCATGTTCGGCACCTGCGGAATAGCTGTCCGCCGCCGTTTTGTTGTAGAGCAAGTTGTAGATGTCGGTCGCCAGGATCTTGTCCAGCGCCGGATTGAGATTGTTTTTAACCAGATAGGATTCGCCTTCCGCGTTGCGGTCTTCCGGGCCGAATACGCGATAGGGATCAATAATCCTGATCTTGTCGACCTCTCGCAAGATCGTGTCGATACAATACTGGTCGCGCGACAGAAAGTTTATCGCGTCAACCGTATGCAGGATGTCTTCATGCACCATGATGCGCCTCGCAGGATTCGCTGACGTCGGCGACGCGTTGCTGTATGCCGTAAAGCTGTTCGCATGCGCGTTGCGGATTATTCAAAACGCTGGTGCCGATGTTAAACAGCAGGGAGGCAATCGGCGGCATCGCGTCGAATCTGGAAGAAATTTCGAACGACGTCTGAATGATGCGGAGGCCGGCGAAGAGCACCGCCTTTTCCAACTGGTGTTCAAGCACATGGGTGGGAAATTTGCTGGCGGCCGCGTAGCCGTCCCAAAAGGCGTTTACGCCCGGCTTGATATTGGCAAGCGGGAATTTCGCATGTTTGATCATTTCCTCCGGCGGCGTGTCGTCAGGCATGGTGATGGCCCACCAGAAAATGAAATCGTTCAACACACCCGCAATATCCCACGCGGTGTCGCCAAACTGCGCCATTTCCCAGTCGACGACTTTGATCTGCCTGTCCTTGCCGGCGATGCCGACACCGCC
>JBIODP010000353.1:0-2731 GCA_044445195.1 Burkholderiales bacterium
CGCCGGTACTGGGCGAGGGCGCTGCCGACGGAAAGACTGCCGGCACCACCGTATTCGAAGACGAGTCGGTGCGCATCTGGCATCAAGGCGACGAGGTTCTGATCCTGTCGCTGAAAACCAAGATGCATGTGATCGGTGCTGGAGTCATCAACGGTCTGCTCAAGGCCATCGACGAAGCGGAAAAGAATTTCAAGGGACTGGTTATCTGGAGCGCGGACGCGGCAGAAGGCGGCGCATTTTCCGCCGGCGCGGACCTGCAATCGATGCTGCCGGTATTCATGTCCGGCGGGGTCAGTGCGATTGAGCCGGAGGTCGCCAAGTTGCAGCAGGCGCATCAATCGCTGAAGTATGCGAATGTGCCGGTAGTGGCTGCGGTCGCCGGTTTGGCGCTAGGCGGTGGTTGCGAATTGCTGATGCATGCCGCCAAACGGGTGGCGTCGATCGAATCTTATATCGGACTGGTCGAGGTGGGCGTGGGCCTGGTGCCCGCCGGCGGTGGCTTGAAAGAAGCGGCGGTACGCGCAGCAGCAGATGCCAAGGGCACCGACATCCTGCAATTCCTGAAGAATTACTTCCTCAATGCGGCTACTGCCGTTGTCTCCAAATCGGCGATTGAAGCGCAAAAGATGGGATACCTGTCTGCCGACGACGTGATTGTATTCAACGCCTACGAGCTGCTGTATGTTGCCAAGCTCGAAGCGCGGGCGATGTTCGACGCCGGGTATCGCCCTCCGTTGAAGGTGCAAGTGCCGGTAACGGGCCGCTACGGCATGGCGACCATTATGGCGCAACTGGTCAACATGCGCGATGGCGGATTCATCTCTGCGCATGATTTCAAATTAGGTGCGCTGATTGCAGAAATCGTCAGCGGCGGCGACATTGAACCCGGCAGCATCGTCAATGAGCAATGGCTACTGGACCTTGAGCGCCGCGCGTTCATGGAATTATTGAATAACCCTAAAACGCAAGAGCGGATCATGGGCATGATGCAAACCGGCAAACCCGTCCGTAACTGATCGGAGTATAAAATGACTAAACAACTTCAAGACGCCTATATCGTCGCCGCCACCCGCACCCCAATCGGCAAAGCGCCGCGCGGCATGTTCAAAAACACCCGCCCGGACGACCTGCTGGTCCGCGTGCTTCAATCGGCCTTGCTGCAAGTGCCGAACCTCGACCCGAAATTGATCGAAGATGCGATCGTCGGTTGTTCTTTCCCGGAGGCGGAACAAGGCAGCAATCTGGCCCGTATGGCGGTACTGCTGGCGGGTTTGCCGCAATCGGTGGGCGGGGTGACCGTCAATCGTTTCTGTGCATCCGGTATCACGGCGGTGGCGATGGCGGCTGACCGCATTCGTGTCGGCCAGGCCGATGTGATGATTGCAGCCGGCGCCGAATCGATGTCCATAGTGCCGATGATGGGTCACCACCCGTCGATGAACATGGGTATTTTCAAGGATGAAAATATCGGCATGGCCTATGGCATGGGATTGACTGCCGAGAAGGTCGCGCAGCAATGGAAAGTATCGCGGGAGGCGCAAGACCAGTTTGCGCTGGAGTCGCACCAGAAGGCAATTGCGGCCCAGGAGGCAGGGGAATTCAAGGATGAAACGACATCGGTCGAGATCATTGAAAAATTCCCTAATCTGGCAACCGGAAAAGTCGATGTGACGACTCGCATCGTGAGCCGGGATGAAGGCGCGCGCGCGGATTCGAACCTCGCTTCGCTGGCCAAGCTGAAGGCGGTATTTGCCGCCAAAGGCACGGTTACGGCAGGCAATAGTTCACAAACTTCGGATGGCGCCGGGGCCCTGATTCTGGTCAGCGAAAAAATCCTCAAACAATTCAACCTGACGCCGTTGGCGCGTTTCGTATCCTTTGCGGTGCGCGGCGTCCCACCGGAAATCATGGGTATCGGTCCGAAAGAGGCAATCCCTGCAGCATTGCGCGCTGCCGGCATTACGCAAGACCAACTCGACTGGATCGAATTGAACGAAGCGTTTGCGGCACAATCCATAGCGGTGATTCAAGACCTGGGTCTCGACCCGGCTAAAGTCAACCCGATGGGCGGCGCCATTGCATTGGGCCATCCGCTCGGCGCTACCGGGGCAATTCGTTCCGCCACGGTAATACATGCTCTGCGCCGCAAAAACCTGAAATACGGCATGGTCACCATGTGCGTCGGTACCGGCATGGGCGCCGCCGGCATTTTTGAACGCATGTAACCAGGCTATAGACTATGGAAATTCTCACCGGCAAAGCCGACGGCATTTTTACGATCGAATTCAATCGACCGGAAAAAAAGAATGCGATTACGGTCACGATGTATCAAGCGATGGCCGACGCATTGCAGGAAGCCGACGGCGATGCCGGGGTGCGGGTCATATTATTCTGCGGCAAACCTGAAGTCTTCACGGCCGGTAACGACCTGGAAGACTTCATGAAGAATCCGCCGAAAAGCAGCGACAGCCCGGTCAATCAATTCATATGGACTCTCAGCCATGTAGCCAAGCCCGTGGTTGCCGCCGTGTCGGGACCAGCGGTAGGCATCGGCACCACCATGCTGCTGCACTGCGACCTGGTGTACGCAGCCGACAATGCAAAATTTTCCATGCCGTTTTCTCAACTTGGATTGTGTCCTGAATTCGCCTCCAGCCTATTATTGCCGCAACTTGCAGGCTATCAGCGCGCTGCCGAGAAATTGATGTTGGGGGAGCCATTCCTGGTCGAA
>JBIODP010000354.1:0-2727 GCA_044445195.1 Burkholderiales bacterium
GAGTCCCGTCCACTCCGCCAGTTAAAGAAAAGACTTCTAATTCAATGAGTTAGAGGTCTTTTTCAATTTTCGACGCGTTACAATTTTTTTCTTTAGATGCCAATGGCCCCAGCAGGCGCCACTGCCAATCGCCTTGCCGACGCCGCGCCGCGCAACGAATCCGCAGGGATAATACGCAATGGCCCTGCGTTGGCCTCGAGCTTGAACACGCTGACTACTTCAACCTGCTTGCCTGCCTGTTCCTGCAGGGATTGGGCAGCAGCAGCGGCTTCTTCCACCAGTGCAGCATTTTGCTGAGTGACATCATCCATCTGCATGATGGCTTGGTTGATCTGCTCGATGCCGGAAGTTTGTTCCTGGCTGGCAGCCGTAATCTCGGCAATAATGTTGGTCACGCGTTTAACGCTTTCCACGACTTCATCCATCGTGGCGCCGGCCTGATCGACTAGCTTCGTGCCGTTATCGACTTTTTCCACCGAGTCGCTGATCAGCGCCTTGATTTCCTTGGCTGCTCCAGCGCTACGTTGCGCGAGGTTACGCACTTCAGAAGCGACTACAGCGAATCCACGCCCCTGTTCGCCGGCGCGTGCAGCTTCCACTGCAGCATTCAATGCCAGAATATTAGTTTGGAATGCAATGCCGTCGATCACGCCGATAATATCGACGATTTTCCTGGCAGATTCATTAATCGAGCCCATGGTGCCGATCACCTGTGAGACTACTGCGCCGCCTTTGATCGCGACATCGGAAGCCGATAATGCCAGTTGATTGGCTTGCCGGGCATTGTCGGCATTCTGCTTGACCGTCGAGGTCAATTCCTCCATGGACGACGCGGTTTCTTCCAACGCGCTAGCCTGCTCCTCTGTGCGCGACGACAGGTCAAGATTGCCGGAGGCAATTTGATCCGATGCGGTGGCGATGGTATCGGTGCCTGTGCGTATCTGTTCGACAATCTTGACGAGGCTGTCACGCATCGATTTCATCGCAACCAACAAGCTGGTCTGGTCATTTGGTTTGGTGTCGATTGAAACGGTAAGATCGCCTGCAGCGATTCTCCCGGCAATCCCGGCCGCGTAATCCGGTTCGCCACCCAGCTGTTTCAATAGTGTCCGGGTGATGAGGAATGCTGCGCCGACACCCACGAACAAAGCAAGCCCGCCCAAAACGATCATCATAACGCGAGAAAAATCAATGTCCTGTTTGACCTCGGCACTACTGGCAACGACGAGTTTTTTCTGTAATTCCGCCAAGGCGATAATGGGGTCCTGAAGTGCGTCCAAAGCGGGAAGAGTTTCAATTTTCATCAAATTGATCGCTTCGTCTTTTTTACCTTCTGCCGCCAGATTGTCTACCTTGGTGAAAGACGCAACGTACGTTGCGCGCGCTTCCTTGATCTTGGCCAGGAGGTCTTTTCCTTCTTGCATGTAAATTAACTTATCCAATGTGCCTATGGCATCGCTAATCGTTTTTTTGTTAGCCTCGATGCGCTCGCGAATCTTGTCTGCTTGCGCTTTGTCTGTCGTAATCAGGAGTTCCATACTGGAACGAGCATTTGCCCGGGTTCTCTCATTGATCGTGTTTACCGCATCCGCTTTGACCCAGTCTTTCTCGATTATTCTGTTATTGATTTCGCCAATGCCGACAAATTTTGCGACCGCAACGACAATCATGATTGCCATCATCAACAGCACCAGCCCGAAACCGATGCCCAGGCGGGTACTGACTTTCATATTAGTTGCTTTCATTTTGTCTCATTGTCTTTCTTGTAATGTGTAATTGCGGGGGAAAATATTTGCGATATGCATTCAACGATGAGTAATACAGCATTGTTAGTAAACAAACGGTTCATTCCCGTTCCAGCAACTCTTGAAGGCGATCGGGAGGAAGCGGTTTGCTGAAGTAATACCCCTGCATATGGTCGCACCGCTGTTCGCGCAGAAAATTTAATTGCTCCACCGTCTCCACGCCTTCCGCAATTACCGTCAGCTTCATGCTGTGGGCAAGGACGATGACTGCCTTGGCGATGGCGGCATCGTCAGCGTCGGTGGTGATGTCCCGAACGAAAGACCTGTCAATCTTCAGTGCATGAATCGGGAAGCGCTTGAGGTAACTTAAACTGGAATATCCCGTGCCGAAATCGTCGATCGAAAGTTGGATGCCCATATCGCTGAGTTTTTGCAAAGTTTCCGTTGCCATTTCCGGCTTTTCCATAATCGTGCTTTCGGTAATCTCGAGTTCCAGATAGGCAGCACCGCAGCTGGTTTCTTGCAATATCCGTGATATCGTTTTATCCAGTTCCTGCTGCTTGAATTGGCGTGCCGATAGGTTGACCGCCATTCTTCCTGCATGAAATCCCGCATCCCTCCAAGCCACATGCTGCGCGCAGGCAGTGCGCAAGACCCATTCTCCGATAGGCACAATGAGGCCGGTTTCCTCGGCAATCGAAATAAAATGATTTGGAGAGACCATCGGTTTTCCAGGCGGCTGCCAGCGCAGCAAAGCCTCGACACCCACAATCTCACCGGAGGAAATATCCATCTGCGGCTGGTAATGCAATACGAATTCGTTCCGTTCCAGCGCGCGCCGCAATCCCGCTTCGAGCTTTAAGCGGTCCAGCGTTCGGGCATTCATCTCGTGGGCATAAAACTGGAAATTGCCCCTTCCCGCCTCTTTAGCCTGGTACATTGCAGCATCCGCATTTTTTAACAGCGTCGGGCCATCATCGCC
>JBIODP010000355.1:0-2710 GCA_044445195.1 Burkholderiales bacterium
CTTTGGGTTGCCAGCCGGAACGGCCGGTTGCGATGGAAGGCATCGAGAAGTTGCCGCAACGCTGTGAAATGATGGATGCGGATGTGGCAAAACTGAAAGCCTATATTTCAGCGAACGTGCCTTTGTAGTCCGCTATCTGGCGACGCATTGTCAAGCGATCTGAGCCGGAGCCACCTGTGGCGTTTGCGTACACTCGCAAAGAAAAACGGGAGCCTAAACTCCCGTTTCGAATTGAATATAACTCATTGGTTTGGCAGTTGAATTTTCCCTGCGTTGCGCCGCAAAACCAATCAAGCCTGAACCAGCCTGCAGCATTCGTGCGCTCGACCGGCTTCATTTGTCCACCTGAATGACCGGTCATGGCAAGCGTCGTATGCATTGCTCGAGGGTCTTTGCAGATTTTAACATTCAGCTTATCGGCCTTTCTTTAGCTGGAATCGCGCTTTCTTGATTGGTTGATCGTGATAATGTTAATCATAGCTAATAACTTGGTTTTGGATTTGTGCCTTGTAACCGTTTTTAGGTTGATAAGTGGGATATATAGTTGTACCTTTGGCCCTGTTTGCCGGCAATCCCATCAATAATAATTTAAGCGAATCATGATGGACGGTGATTGCATGACAGTACATCTTGAAGACAATAAGCGGGGGGAGGAATGATGAAATTCGCAAAGTTGCCATATTGGGCCTTGTCCGGGTTGGTGCTGGCGGCGGGCTTCGCGCACGCTCAGGATGCGGTCATCCAGAATGGCAATACCCAGGCGGTTACTCCGTCTGCCGAAGCCATGCGCCAGGCCGACGCCAACGCAAGACTGAAGCTGCTGCAGGACGCAGCCAATCTGATCAAGTCCGGCAAGTCAGCAGAGGCTTACGCATTGCTCGTGCCGGACCAGTCCAAACGTGCCGGCGACCCGGACTATGACTATCTGCTGGGTCTAGCTGCGTTGGACAGCGGCAAGCCCAACGAGGCGATATTTGCGCTCGAGCGCGTACTGGCTGTCAAACCCAATCATTTGCAGGCGCGTGCCGAGATTGCGCGAGCTTATCTGGCCGTCGGCGAAAAGGCAGCCGCGAAACAGGAATTTGAAGCCGTCCAGAGCCAGAATCCTCCGCAGGAAGTGAATGCCACCATCCAGAGATTCCTGGATGCCATCAATCAGGGGCAGGGCCGCGTAGCCACGATGTTGACCGGTTATCTCGAGGCAGCTGTCGGTAGCGACAGCAACGTCAACAGCGCGACTGGCAGCAATCAGGTCGCCATCCCGGCTTTCGGTGGAGCAATTGCGACGTTGAATGCCAACGGCGTCGAGACGAAAGATACTTTTACGAACGTCAGCGGCGGCGCCAATGTCCGCCATGCGCTTTCTTCCGAATGGTCGGTATTCGGCGGAGCAAACTTTAACGAGCGCTTGAATTCGACACAGCATGTTTTCAATACCGGCACCATAGACGGCAATGCCGGCCTCAGCTTGACCCAGGCTGAAGATAGCTATTCTGCCGCGCTGCAGTTGCAACGCTTTGATGTCGACAACAAGACTTATCGTGATGGCACCGGCATGACCTTGCAGTGGCAACATGACTTGAAGAACAGCAGCAGCCAGTTCAGTAGTTATCTTCAGTACACCGATTTGAAATATCCGGACCAATCCATCCGCGATGCCAATCGCTATGTGCTGGGTGCCGCTTACGCCAGTGTGTTGGGTGGAAACTACACGCCCGCTGTGTATTTCGGTCTCTATGGCGGCGAGGAAAAAGAAAAGCAATCCGGCGTGCCCTATCTGGGGCAAAAGCTCTTCGGTGTGAGGACCGGCGGCGAGTTGAATATCTTTGCCCAGACCAAACTGTTCGGCTCGCTGAGCGTCGAGTCACGCAAATACGGAGGTGACGATCCCTTCTTTCTGGTTACGCGCAAGGATACCCAGGCTGACCTGAAGGTTGGCGTCAACTATGTGATGGACAAGGTTTGGACGCTGACTCCCCAGTTCGGCTACACCAAAAACAAATCCAATATCGTCATCAGCGACTATAAGCGCAGCATAGTCAGTATCGGCCTGCGCCGTGATTTTAACTAACCCGTGCTTTAACCTTGCATAGCGGAGAAAAAACATGATCCCTCAAAATCGTTTCAAGTTGACCCGCCAGGCGATGTTGCTGGCCACGATCTCGGCTGCTTTCCCGGTAACAGCATATTGCGCTGCCGGCCACGTGGATTTCGCAATCGGCAATGTGGAATCGATAGCCGCGGATGGAAGACGGCATCCGCTTAACAAAGGCGCTGACATCAATGCCGGGGAGACGATCAGCACGGCGACAGGCGCACGCGCCCAGGTTCGTTTTGCCGATGGCGGTTTCATATCGCTGCAGCCCAACACCCAGTTCCGGGTGGATGAGTTCAACTACAAGAACAAGACAGATGGCGAGGAAAAAGGCTTCTTCAGCCTGTTGAAAGGCGGCTTCAGGGCAGTCACCGGCTTGATCGGCCATGTCAACAAAGAAACCTACCGCGTCAGGACGCCTGCGGCTACCCTGGGCATACGCGGCACGGGATATAACATGGCGCTGCGTGACGACGGCTTGTTCGTGAACGTCGGAGAGGGTGCGATCTCTCTGTCTAATAGTGCAGGCATGCTGGTGGTGCCGGCCGGCGGCGCAGCATTTGTCGAAAATTTCAATACGGCGCCGGTTCCCACAACCGAGCGGCCGCATACGCC
>JBIODP010000356.1:0-2694 GCA_044445195.1 Burkholderiales bacterium
ATCCTGACCGCGCAACGCGCCGGCATCGCCAAGGTCAGCTTCATTATGGAACCGCCGGCGCGCGGCGGCTGAGTGTCACTGAAAATGCGACAGAAAATGCAACGGAAAAGGAAAATACCATGGGAATGAATGTCGGCTCCGGGAGTTCGGTGGAACCGGACGTAATGATAGAAATGAACATGACGCCGCTGATCGACGTGATGCTGGTATTGATCATCATGCTGATCATCACGATTCCGATTCAGAATCACGCAGTCAATCTGAATTTGCCGGTCGGCACCCCGCCGCCGCCGCTGAGGCCACCGGTGGTGGTGACGGTCGATGTGGACTTTGACGGCACCATCTCATGGAATGGCGTGACGGTGCCGGACCGTGCCACACTGGAAAGCAAGTTGCAGGAAGTAGCGGCGACCCCGGATCAGCCTGAAGTCCACTTGCGCCCGAACAAGCTGGTTGCGTACAAGTCGGTTGCGGCCGTCATGGCGTCGGCACAGCGTCTGGGCGTCACTAAAATCGGGATGGTCGGCAACGAGCAGTTTTTACCATAAAGCAACGAACATTACTTTGCCATTATGGCAACTAACACGCATTTCCGAAAATAGGAGTAAATTCGCACATAGCAATAACCGGTCGTCAAATCCCGCTCCATCCGCGTGCATGTCACGCAGCTTGCAATCTGCCTTGCTCATCGGAGGTGTCAACGGCATATGGAACGATTCTTTCCAACAGCGATGGAGACGAGGGTCAACGACCGGGGCCGGGGCCTGATTACCATCGCCTGGCTGTTCGTCGCAATCGTCATTCTCGTGCTGATGTTAACCAGCTACGGCATGGGGTTGCTCTCGGCGGGACGCGCGTTTGTGGGTGGCGAAGGATTGTGGTCCAAAGCGCAAAAAGACATGGTCTATTCGCTGACGCGCTATGCTCGTTACCACAATGAAGCCAGCTATCAAGACTACCTGAGGGCACTTGCGGTCAGCCTCGGAGACCGGCAGGCCCGGCTTGAACTGGAAAAGAAGAATCCCGACCTGCAGATCGCCACCGCCGGCTTTCTCAAGGGACGCAACCACCCGGACGACATCGACGGCATGATCCACCTGTTCCGGAATTTTCGCCCTGTGCCGGAGATCGCCAAGACAGCCGATATCTGGGCCCGCGCCGACGCCAATATCGATCAATTGATGATCGTCGCCAATCGCCTCCACGCGAGCGTCCAATCCGGAACCCTCGACGACGGTGATGCACAGCTCTACCTGGAGCAGATTTACACCATCAACCAACGCCTGATGCCACTGGAGGATGAATTTTCCTACACGCTCGGGACCGCTGCGCGCAAGATGCAGGGCATTCTGCTGTTGGGCATGTTCTCGGTGGCTTTGGTGCTGCTGATAGCGGCGTTCATGTTTTCGCTGCGGCTGGTGCGGCAAAACGAGCGCGTCCAGCATGCGCTACGCGACGGCGAAAAGCAGTTGCGCAGCTTGTTGCAATTTGCCCCGATGCCGATCGTCATCATCCGCGAAGCGGATGATGCAGTCGTCTACGCCAACGATCATGCACTGGCGCAATTCAAGGTGGCGGCGGCATCGTTAAGCGGGTTGAAAGCGCGCGATTTCTTCGTTCACGAAGGCGACCGCGTGCAACTGATGGCCGCGCTACGCACCGATGGCAGCCTGCGCGACCGCGAGGTGCAGCTTGCGGATACGGAAGGCGCCGCGTTCTGGGCTCTTTTGTCATCGCAACGCATATCCTACAACCGGCAAAACTGCCTTCTGACCGCCCTGAACGACAACGACGCACGCAAGCGCGCCCAGCAAGAATTGCACTATCGCGCCTTCCATGACGAATTGACCGGTCTGAGCAACCGCGCCATGTTCATGGATGCGCTACGTACCCTGCTGGCGAAAGCCACGCCGGATAGCACGGCATTTGCGCTGCTGTTCATCGATCTCAATCGCTTCAAGATCATCAATGACGAATTGGGGCACGAAATTGGCGACCAACTGCTGCAGCGTGTGGCGCTCAGCCTGAAGGACAGCGTCCGCCAGGACGATATTGTGGCCCGCCTGGGCGGCGACGAATTCGTCGTGCTGATTGTGGGCTGCGCGGACGCCGACTCGGTCAGGCACACCGCGCATAAGATTCTGAAGGCCATCGAGCCCGGGCATATGCTGGACGGACATGCGGTAAGCGTTACCAGCAGCATCGGCATCAGTTGCTACCCGCAAGACGGCACCGCCCTCAAGACGCTGCTAAAAAACGCCGACGTCGCGATGTACCGTGCGAAGGAACAGGGTCACAGTTGCTTCCAATTTTACAGTGACCTGCATCACGGCACGGCGGCTACGGGCGCTGCCGATCTCAAACCGGCCAATGCATAGAGCGCGGGAATCCTCAAAATCGCCCTATACCGCGTCCGAGCCGGTTTCGCCGGTGCGGATGCGCACCACCTGCTCAACATTTTGAACAAAAATCTTGCCATCGCCGATCTTGCCGGTGCGAGCTGCCTTGATGATTGCCTCCACTGCGCGCTCGGCGACCTGATCGTCGACCACCACCTCCACCTTCACTTTCGGCAGAAAATCCACCACGTATTCAGCGCCGCGATAACAAATAGGGGTCAACAAATAGGGTAGAGTAGAGAGCAGCCTCTCGGCAGCCCTCCCTCATCAAACCGTGCATGC
The DNA here is from genome assembly GCA_044445195.1 of Burkholderiales bacterium. Taxonomy (GTDB): domain Bacteria; phylum Pseudomonadota; class Gammaproteobacteria; order Burkholderiales; family Burkholderiaceae_D; genus PKWO01. The sequence continues at coordinate 2,682 of JBIODP010000356.1, forward strand.
AGTTTTCCCGCAC
>JBIODP010000357.1:0-2693 GCA_044445195.1 Burkholderiales bacterium
ATGCTGATCAACCCGATTGCGATGGAAGAAGGCTTGCGTTTCGCGATTCGCGAAGGCGGTCGTACCGTCGGCGCCGGTGTGGTTGCCAAGATTATTGAGTAAGTTATTTATTGAATAAGCAGGAGCAGAGTTTCTGTGTGGCGGGTTGGCAAGAGCCGACTCGCCGCGTCGGTAATTCAAATCGTTTTATTCGTGTAGGGGCGTAGCTCAACTGGCAGAGCGTCGGTCTCCAAAACCGAAGGTTGGGGGTTCGAGGCCCTCCGCCCCTGCCACCGATTCAAGTGCAGGGTACCGAAAGTAAAAGAGTATGTCTAACCAATCTGTGCAAACCGTCAGCACGTCAAACGACAAGATCAAGGTCGTCACGGCAGTTTGCGCCATCATTGCAGGTGTTGTCGGTTTTTATTTTTTGGCCGACAAATCAACGTCGATTCGTGCTGCAGCGCTGGTCGCCGGCTTGTTGGTGGCAATCGGCATGGCTTGGACCTCGACTCCGGGTCGCACTTTTTTGAATTTTGCGAAAGAAGCGGTTCGCGAAACAAAAAAAGTTGTTTGGCCGACGCGTAAAGAAGCGATGCAACTTACCGCTGTCGTATTCGCTTTCGTGATGCTCATGGCCCTGTTTTTGTGGGGTACGGATAAGTTGCTGGAAGTCTTGTTGTACAACCTGATTCTGGGCTGGAAACAGTAATGAGCGAAAAGATGCAGAACAGCGTACAAAGCAACGTGCAAGACGGCGTGAAGGGCGATGCCAGCCCCGGTGCAGCAGGCGGCAACAAGCGCTGGTATGTCGTGCATGCTTATTCCGGCATGGAAAAAAGCGTGCAGCGCGCGCTGACCGAGCGGATTGTGCGCGCTGGCATGGAAGATAAGTTTGGCCAGATTCTGGTGCCGACTGAAGAAGTCGTTGAAGTCAAGAATGGACAGAAATCCGTAACCGAACGCCGTTTCTTCCCGGGGTATGTATTGGTCGAAATGGAAATGACTGATGAAACCTGGCATTTGGTCAAAAACACGAATAAAGTGACCGGCTTTATTGGCGGAAAGTCGAATAAGCCGACGCCTATTCCGCCGCATGAAGTCGACAAGATCATGCAGCAAATGCAGGAAGGCATTGAAAAGCCGCGTCCCAAGGTTTTGTACGAAGTGGGCGAGCTGGTGCGTATCAAGGATGGCCCGTTTACCGATTTCAACGGCAATGTCGAAGAGGTCAATTACGAAAAATCGAAAGTGCGCGTTTCGGTCACCATTTTTGGTCGCGCAACGCCGGTTGAGCTGGAGTTTGGCCAAGTTGAGAAGGCTTAGGCCGTTCGCAGCAAGAATTAATGCAAAAGAATTGATGTAAACGTGTGGTTGGAACGTCGCTGTAACAGGTGAAATCCGACAGTAGTAAAAAGAGGAGCCGCAGTAATTTTGCTCGCAAGACGGATGAACCGGCGCTAATACTCACTTAACAATGTAGGAGCCATCATGGCAAAGAAGATTGTAGGTTTTATCAAGCTGCAAGTGCCGGCTGGTAAAGCAAACCCCTCACCCCCTATCGGACCGGCGCTGGGTCAGCGCGGTTTGAACATCATGGAATTCTGCAAGGCGTTTAACGCCCAGACCCAGGGCATCGAGCCTGGGATGCCGATTCCAGTCGTCATTACTGCATTTGGCGACAAGTCGTTCACATTTGTGATGAAGACGCCGCCGGCGACGTATTTGATCAAGAAAGCGGCCGGTATCCAAAAGGGTTCGCCGAAGCCGCATACCGATAAGGTCGGTAAGTTGAGCCGCAAGCAGGCTGAAGAAATCGCTACGACAAAAATGGCCGATCTGACGGCCGCCGACATGGATGCAGCCGTGCGTACTATCGCCGGGTCTGCACGCTCCATGGGCATCACGGTGGAGGGCCTGTAATGACTACATTATCCAAGCGCGTTAAGGCGATCAAGGCAAAAGTGGATCGCACTAAGGCCTATCCATTCGACAATGCCATCGCGCTGATCAAGGAATGCGCAACAGCCAAGTTCAATGAATCGATCGATGTATCGGTGCAATTGGGCGTTGACGCAAAGAAATCCGACCAAGTGGTGCGCGGCTCTGTCGTGCTGCCGGCCGGCACCGGCAAGACGGTGCGCGTCGCTGTGTTTGCAAGCGGTGAAAAAGCGGAACAAGCCAAAGCAGCCGGCGCCGATGTTGTCGGTATGGAAGATCTGGCAGAACAAATCAAGGCCGGCAACATGCCATTCGACATCGTCATTGCCTCGCCGGATACCATGCGCATCGTCGGGACCTTGGGTCAAATCCTCGGGCCGCGCGGTTTGATGCCTAATCCGAAGGTTGGCACAGTGACGCCGGATGTGGCGACAGCAGTCAAGAATGCCAAAGCAGGCCAGGTGCAGTACCGGACCGACAAGGGCGGCATCATTCACGCAACGATCGGCCGCAAGTCGTTTAGCGATGCTGAATTGAAGTCCAATCTGGTTGCCCTGATCGATGCGCTGAACAAAGCCAAACCGGCTTCCAGTAAAGGCGTGTACCTGCGCAAGGTTTCGTTGTCCTCAACGATGGGCGCCGGAGTGCGCGTCGATCAGGCGACGCTGGCTGCTTAAGGCTGAGGGTTTGAAAGTAAGGAATTAAGTCCCGGCAACGCGTAATTCGATGCCGGGCGAAACTTTGGGCTGGGTCTGATTCGGCAGGATTGAAAA
>JBIODP010000358.1:0-2687 GCA_044445195.1 Burkholderiales bacterium
AGATTACGCAGTGAAGGGTCGTCCATTAAGCGACGCCAAGAAGGCGCTCGCTGAAGCGAAGCGGTTCGATCCTAACTACAATCTTCTTAAAGCCCTCGTTTATTGTCATGGTCGAGTCGCGGAAATTGTCAGCAAAAGTGCTAATGCCGACGTAGCCGCAAACTACCTAATCAACTTAGTCAAATATATTAGAGATTCTACCGCCGTAGTCCGGCTTACAGTTCCAAACGAAGCGAGTGCGTTTATGGTTTTTGAGACTTTGAATGATCGCGGCCTCGATCTTTCTGCAATGGATTTAGTCAAAAACTTGCTTTTCTCTTTGGCTGTTTCGCATTCAACGTCTTGGCTGAGCGATATGGAACAGCGATGGGCGCAGATGATGGTGACCCTTGCAAACGTTAAGGCACATGAATTTTTAAAAGTTTATTGGACTTCTAGGAATGGGCGCGTGCAAGCCGCCGATCTCTACAGTGATATTAAAAAGTCCTGCGCTACTGCCGTCGCCGCTGTCGATTTATCGATTGATATGCTCCTAGCTTCTGAACAATACGCCGCGCTTGATAATGCTGACGACCCCGTATGGGCGCAATTGCCACCGGAAGTGCGAAATTCAATTAGAGCTTTAAAGATACTTGGCTCTAAGCAAGTAAGACCGGTCATTCTTGCGGCTGTCGTAAAACTTGAAGCCGGTGAATTTGTAAGGCTTTTACGATTGCTTGAGGTTGTAATCGTTCGTTATCAACTCATTGGTGGCGAGCGAACAGGAAGAATTGAAATTGCGTGCGCGCGTTTGGCCGAATTGATTTTTTCCGGAAAGACGAAAACGGCAACTCAAGCGCATACTGAATTGCATGATATTTATTTATCGGATGATGATTTTCGGCAAGCATTTTTGCTCAAGCAAGAAGGTTCAAATCAAAAAACTCAATATCTTTTGCGTCAATTAGAACAAGAGGTTCGTCGTATAGAGAGCGGAAAAATGCCCGGCGAAGAAACACTTGGTCAGAATTTGACCGTGGAGCATGTACTTCCGAGAAACGCGGGCGATGAGTGGAAGAGCATTATCGACGCCAATCCGAACATCGTTGATGAATGCGCCGAAAGGCTCGGTAATTTGTGTCTATTGACGAAGGTAAACAAGGATTTAGGGCGGGCCGCTTTTGAGAAAAAACGTCCTGTTTTTGCGGACAGCAAAATCCGAATAACTGCCGAATTGGCTAAATCCAATACGTGGGATCGAAAAACAATCGAGGGGCGCCAAGCCGCCATGGCAAAAATGGCGGTCAATATTTGGCGTTTTCAATGATCGAAGTCGATACCGCACAGTTAAAGTGCGCCGTTGAATCTCAGCACGGCTGCACGGCTATGCTTACCCAATCGGTGCCGGTCAAGGAGACGTTCGGCGGGAAGACGGTCTGGGAAGGCATCGTTCACGTTTTCAAGATCAACGGGCATCCTAAGGCCAACCAAGCCTATGCCTGGTCATCCCCGATAGGGGGAAGCGATAAGCGCCGATTCTTTTCCGTGCTGCATTTGCCGCCGGTTACGTCGCCGGTGGAGGCGGTGCGGGCGGCTATCGTGGCCGAGCACAGGACATCCCAATGAATTGGCGGTGGCCAGCGATGTTTTTGGCAATGCTTTTTCTCACAGCGTGCTCCCCGCCACTGCAAACGGTCGCAAAATGCCAATTTGAAGCCAAAAAAATACGCCCTGATCCGCAGGCCTCTACAGCCGATTTGATGACCCTGTGTATGAGGGCGGAAGGATACACTTGGAATATAGAAGACAATGATTGTTATGCCGTGGTATCCGCCGGAAGTAACGCCGGATTTCTTAATCCGGCTTGCTATGTCCCGACATGGTTTGCCGATGCTCGGCAGTCGCTTCACGAATGGGCTTTAAAGGCCCGAAAACGAAATTAGGACACTACCAACATCCGAACTAATTGTACGGCTTTCCAGCTGACCGCAGAACGCATCCCATACCCGTTCATGCCTATTGATACACATGGGTGAATTATGGAATCTTTTCGAGCGTGAGACACCAAGGCGCGGTATCTTACTCGCTACATTGGTCGGGTGTGGCTTATACGCGCTGAACTGTTGCGATGGCTCGGTTTGACCGTCGTCAAAGGGCGGGGCCCGCGGATAAAGTGACACTCCTCTGGAGGAAAGGGTTACTTATGACAAGCAGCAAATGGATCGCTGTGACGATGGTGTTCGGCCTTGGACTAGCGTTCGTCCCAGCCGCTTGGGCTGACCCTGCGAGTGACGCCTGCGCGGCTCTCGTAGACGCGCGTGGCACGTTGTATTCGATGATAAGCGCCAAGGACAAGTCCGCGCAGGATGCGCTCAACGCGAAGGTGCAAGCCGCAAGCGCCAAGCTTGATTCCGTGCTTACCGGCATGACCGGCGCAAACGCCAAGGCGGCGGCCGACTTCAAAGCAGTCTGGGATCAGTTCAAGGCGACGCGTGAGAACGAGATCATACCAGCGATCTACAAAGGCAACGCCGACGATGCCAAGAAGATTGCCAACGGCATTCAATCCGAGCGTCTGTCCAAGATGTGGAGCATCATGTCCTGTAAAGCAAGATGAATTGCCCGGAGCGCTGCTTTGATAGGGGCTAAAACCGGCATAAAAACATTGCCGCAGTGCACAGCCAATGTCGCAGTTGGGTCATCAATCG
>JBIODP010000359.1:0-2684 GCA_044445195.1 Burkholderiales bacterium
AGATCGCAAGGGCGACTGGCCGAAGCGGAACAGAGCTACCGGAGGGCGTTGGAAATCAAACCGAATTTCAGTCACGCGCATTTCAATCTGGGCGTGATGCTGCAAAAGCAATGGCGGTTGGCGGAGGCCGAGATGAGCTACCGCCGCGCGCTGGAAATCAATTCGCGTTACGCCGATGCTCATTGCAACCTGGGAGTAATGCTGCAACAACGAGGTAAATTGCTTGAAGCGGAAACCAGCTATCGAAGCGCACTTCAAATCAACCCGAATCTTGCCGATGCGTATGGCTGTCTGGGCGTCATTCTGGCGAACCAAAAAAGGTTTTCAGAGGCCGAGGTGAATTTTCGGCGAGCCTTGGAATTCAAGCCGGATATCGCAGAAATACACAGTAATCTAGGCTCTACCCTCAAAGAGTTGGGCCGTCTCGCGGAAGCGGAGGCGAGCTGTCGACGGGCCTTGGTGTTAAAACCGGACCATGCCGAAGCGCATTGGAACCTCGGTGTCGTCTTCAGCGAGCAAGGCCGTTTCCCTGAAGCCGAGATCAGCTATCGGCATGCGTTGCAAATCAATCCCGATTTCGACGTCGCTTATACCAACCTGCTGTTTTGTCTCAGCCACAACGTAACAGTCGATGCGCAAGCGCTATTTGCCGAACATTGCAAGTTTGGAGAACAGTTTGAGCAGCCGTTGCGCGCCAGCTGGCCGCAACACCGCAATTCGCGCGATCCGCATCGCGGATTGCGAATAGGCATTGTTTCTGCCGATTTGCATAGTCATCCAATAGCGTCGTACTTTGAACCGCTGTTGGCAAACCTGACAAGATCTTCCGGTTTGACCATGTACGCTTACTTCAATAATACGATCGAAGACCACGTCACGCACCGCTTGCGCAGGCAGTTCAAGCATTGGGACGTGGTAGCGGGCTTATCGGACGTGGCGCTGGCAAAAAAGATCATGGATGACGGCATCGACATTCTGATCGACCTATCCGGACACACCGGCAAGAATCGGCTGTTGAGCTTTGCGCGCAAGCCGGCACCATTGCAAGCGAGCTGGATGGGCTACCCAGGCACCACCGGATTGCAAGCGATGGATTACTACATCGCCGACCGGTTTCTGGTGCCGCCCGGACAATTCGATGCGCAATTCACGGAAAAAGTCGTCCGCTTGCCCGCCAACGCCCCGTTCCTCCCGTTCGAAACCGCCCCGCCGGTAAGCGCGCTGCCCGCCCTGTCTAATGGCTACATCACGTTCGGCAGTTTCAATCGCACCAACAAACTCAGCCGCGCCGTGATCGCCCTGTGGTCGGCCTTGCTGCGCGCGTTGCCCGAATCGCGCATGCTGCTCGGAGCCATGCAGGCGGACGGCAACAATGAGATGCTGATCGACTGGTTCACCCAGGAAGGCATCGCCCGCGAACGCCTCGATTTCCACCCCCGCTCCGGCATGCCGGACTACCTCGCCCTGCATCGTCAAGTCGACCTGTGCCTCGATGCCTTTCCCTATGCAGGAGCGACGACCACATTGCACGCGCTCTGGATGGGCGTGCCGACGCTGACACTCGCAGGCCAGACGATGGCGGGACGAACCGGCGATGCGGTTGCCGGACACATCGGACTGGAGCAGTATGTTGCCCAGGACAAAGCGGATTTTGTGGAAAGAGGGCTGGCGATAGCGGGTAACAAGGACGCACTGGCGACGCTGCGCGCAGGATTGCGGGAACGGCTGGCGCAGTCGACGTTGTGCCAGCCGGAACTCATTGCAGCCGGACTGGAATGCGCGTTGCGCACGATGTGGCAGCGCTGGTGCGCAGGCTTGCCGGCGGAATCGTTTGAGGTGACGTTGCAGGATATCGCTACTTCACGGCAGGCGGGGGACAGATCGGTATTGTGAGAATTCGGCAAGCGGGGTAACCTTTGCGAAAAGATATCGTGGTTGCTGCAGCAAATGGATGTGATCCCACGGGGAAGAAAATGAGCAATAAGAAGAGAATCTACGTAACACAACCGGATTTGCCGCCGTTGGATGCATTTATTCCGTATTTGGAAAAAATCTGGGCCAGCAGGATTTTGACCAATAGCGGCCCGTATCATCAGGAGCTTGAAGAGGCGCTCTGCAGCTATCTGGGTGTCAAACATCTGGCGTTGTTCAGCAATGGCACGCTCGCCCTGATTACGGCGCTGCAATCGTTGAGAATCACCGGCGAAGTGATCACAACGCCTTATTCGTTTGTCGCCACAGCACATTCACTGCATTGGAACGGTATCAAGCCCGTGTTCGCTGATATCGATCCGAACACGCTTAATCTTGATCCGAAAAAAATAGAAGCGGCAATTACTTCGCACACCACGGCTATCATGCCGGTGCATTGTTATGGCCGGCCCTGTGATGTGGAGGCTATCCAAAAAATTGCCGACAATTACAATCTCAAAGTCATCTACGATGCCGCGCACGCCTTCGGTGTGAAGGATCACCGGGGCAGCATTCTCCAGCATGGCGATTTGTCCGTTCTCAGTTTCCATGCGACCAAGGTATTTAATACATTCGAGGGCGGGGCAATTATCTGCCCCGATGCTAAAACCAAGCATCGCATTGATCAATTGAAAAATTTCGGATTTGTCGATGAAGTTACGGTCGTCGCGCCAGGTATCAACGGGAAAATGAGCGAATTCAACGCTGCTTTG
>JBIODP010000360.1:0-2678 GCA_044445195.1 Burkholderiales bacterium
ATCGCCGCCGCATCGCCCAGTGCGCATATGGTTCGGCCCTGAATATTATCGGAAATCGAATTCAGCAAATCCAGATCTTCCGCGCGGCCTTCCCCATGCTCGATTCTATGCACGATGCGGTACAGCCATCCGGTTCCTTCGCGGCATGGCGTGCATTGGCCGCAAGATTCTTCATAATAGAAATACGACAGGCGCAGCAACGATTTGACCATGCAGCGTGTTTCATCCATCACGATCACCGCACCGGAACCGAGCATCGAACCCGCTTTGGCAATCGAATCGTAATCCATGTCGGTTTCCATCATCACGTCGCCGGTCAGTACCGGCATCGACGATCCGCCCGGAATCACAGCCTTGATCTTTTTGCCGTCGCGCATACCGCCGGCCAAGTCCAGCAAAGTGGCAAACGGTGTGCCGAGCGGCACCTCGTAATTGCCCGGTTTGGCCACGTCGCCCGACATCGAGAAAATCTTGGTGCCGCCATTGTTGGGCTTGCCCAGAGCAGCGTAAGCCTGACCGCCCATCGCGAATATAAACGGCACAGCCGCGAAAGTCTCGGTGTTGTTAACCGTGGTAGGTTTGCCGTACAGGCCAAAACTGGCGGGGAAAGGCGGCTTGAAACGCGGCTGCCCCTTTTTGCCTTCCAACGATTCCAGCAAACCGGTTTCTTCTCCGCAGATATAAGCGCCGTAACCATGGAATGCGTGCAACTGAAAGTTGAACGTACTGCCCGCAATATTATCGCCCAGAAAACCGGCGGCACGCGCCTCTTCCAGCGCCTCTTCAAAACGTTCGTAATCGGCCCAGATTTCACCGTGTATATAGTTGTAGCCGGCTGTTACACCCGTCGCATACGCGCCGATCGCCATTCCTTCAATCAACGCATGCGGATTGTAGCGAATGATGTCGCGATCCTTGAATGTGCCCGGCTCGCCTTCGTCCGTATTGCAGACCAGATATTTTTGTCCGGTAAATTTTGCCGGCATGAAACTCCATTTCAACCCGGTCGGAAATCCGGCGCCGCCGCGACCGCGCAACGCAGATGCCTTCAATTCCGCAATCACTTGCTCCGGCGTGATTTTATCGTTCAGGATGCGTTTGAGAGATTCATAGCCGCCGCGTTTCACGTAGTCGGCAAGGTGCCAATTCTGGCCATCCAGGCCAGCCAGGATCAGTGGATTGATATGACGGTTGTGCAGACTGGTCATTTCTTCAACTCCTCAACCAGCGCATCGATCTTGTCGTCCGACATGCGGCTGCACAGGCGCTTGTTATTCACCAGCAAGACCGGGGCATCGCCGCAGGCTCCCATGCATTCGCCTTCCTGCAGCGTGAACTGCCCGTCAGCCGAAGTTTCGCGGTAATCGACGCCCAGCTTGTGCTTCAGGTAATGCGCCGCCTTTTCCCCGCCCGACAGGGCGCACGGCAAATTGGTGCATACGGTAATCTTGAATTTACCGGTCGGCTGAAGATTGTACATTGCATAGAAACTTGCCACTTCCTCCACCGCGACCGCGGGCATGCCAAGATAATCGGCTATATCCTGCATGACATCCGGCGCCAGCCAGCCTTTTTCATCCTGTGCAATGGCGAGTGCCGCCATGACTGCGGATTGCTTTTGATCCGCAGGAAATTTTGCGATTTCGCGATCGATTTTTTTGTATGCCTGCTCAGATAACAGCATTATCTATGCCTCAAATATCCACTGTTTAGCGGTCAATATCGCCAAACACAATGTCTTGCGTACCAATGATCGCCACTGCATCCGCGATCATATGTCCCCTGGCCATCTCATCCAGCCCCTGCAAATGCGCGAATCCCGGAGTACGGAGCTTCATGCGATACGGCTTGTTTGCCCCATCTGAAATCAGATAAACGCCGAACTCTCCCTTCGGATGCTCGATCGCTGCATACGCCTCCCCTGACGGCACATGAAATCCTTCGCTGAAGAGCTTGAAGTGATGGATCAGCTCTTCCATGTTGGACTTCATATTGACACGCGAAGGCGGCGCTACCTTGTGATTGTCACTCATCACCGGACCGGGATTATTGCGCAGCCATTCTATGCACTGCTTCATAATGCGATTCGACTGGCGCATCTCCTCCACCCGCACCAGGTAGCGGTCATAACAATCGCCGTTGGTGCCGACCGGAATATCGAAGTCCAGCAATCGTAGACTTCATACGGTTGGTTCTTGCGCAAATCCCATTCAATCCCCGAACCGCGCAACATCGCCCCGGTAAAACCCATTTGTTTCGCGCGCTCCGGCGTCACCACGCCGATGCCGACCACGCGTTGCTTCCAGATGCGGTTATCGGTTAGCAGGGTTTCATATTCATCGACATAAGTCGGGAAGCGATTCGTAAAATCTTCGATGAAATCAAGCAGCGAACCCTGGCGGTTTTCATTGCGCTGATTAGTCGACTTGGCGCTGCGCACCGTTGACGGCTTGTATTGCGGCATCGCATCAGGCAAGTCGCGATAGACGCCGCCCGGCCGATAGTACGCTGCATGCATGCGAGCCCCGGACACCGCCTCGTAGCAATCGAACAAATCTTCACGCTCGCGGAACGTATACAGCGTCACGTTCATCGCGCCGCAGTCCAGCCCATGACAGCCTAACCACAGCAAATGATTCAGCAAACGGGTAATTTCATCGAACAGGACGCGAATATAC
>JBIODP010000361.1:0-2673 GCA_044445195.1 Burkholderiales bacterium
CCGCCGGGGCGCCCGTTGGCGTGCTGCCTGCTCCTGGCGCCAACTTCACCAGGCCGCCGCCGCCAACCATCCCTTTTTCATCCTGCGGCAATACCGGCGCCGACATGTCCGGCAACAGGAAAGCCTTTTGCGGTTGCGTGCCTTTTTGTTCGTTGCGCACATAATCATAGCGATCCGCAGTGAGATTGGCGCTTTGCTCCTCGTTGCGGATCACGATGGGACGCAAAAATACCATCAGGTTGGTCTTGGCGCGGGAGCGCGTCTTGTACTTGAACAAATTGCCGACGACAGGAAGATCGCCCAAGCCGGGCACTTGCTCGTCGGTGTCGCTCACGCTATCTTCAATCAGGCCGCCAAGCACGATAATCTGGCCGTCGTCCACCAATACATTGGTGGTAATCGCGCGCAGATTGGTAATCAACCCGGCGGCATTGTTTTGCGTGGTGTCGATGCTGGACGACTCTTGATAGATCGACATTTTAACGCTGCCCCCTTCGGAAATTTGTGGACGCACACGCAATTTCAAACCGATGTCTTTGCGGTCAACCGTCTGGAACGGATTTACGCCGGTCGACCCGCCGGATGCCGCAGTGGTGAACTGGCCCGTAATAAGCGGCACGTTTTGACCGACGATGATGGTCGCTTCTTCGTTGTCGAGCGTGATCAGGTTCGGCATCGACAGAATATTGGCGACATTATCGCTGGACACTGCATGCGCTATCGCGCCCAGCGTCAAATGGCCGGCGACTTGACGGAACACGCCGACCGACAAGCCGTTGCCGGGCACAGTCGGCCCGGTTGTGCTTGTGCTGCTGCTATTGCCCGCCGCGAGGTTGAACAAGTTGTTGCTCCCCGTAGTAAAAGCAGTGCCGCCGCCTACCCGATACGTGCTATTGGCGTTGCCCGACAACGCCGCAAACTGCACGCCAAGCTCAGCCTCTTTGCTATCCGTGACTTCGATGATCAGCGTTTCAATATAGACCTCGGCGCGGCGCGCGTCCAGTTGATCGATCACCGCGCGCAAATTGCGATAAACCGTATCGCTGGCCGTGATGATCAGCGTGTTGGTGGCCTGATCGGCTTGAATATAGCCGGCCGGACCGCCCGATGGTAACGTCGACGGCGAAGCCGGCGTGGAAGGCGGCATCGTCGACTGGCCGCCCGTCGACGATGCGGCAGACGGCGGAGAGTTGGGAGACGATGCCGTCGTGCCCTGCGCGCCTTGCGACCCGGTTGATGAACTGCCCGAGGACGAATCGAACGTCACCACTGCCCTCAAGGTCTGCGCCAGCTTGATCGCCTCGGCATTTTTCAGATAGACGACATGCACATTGCCAGGCAAGGCAGTCGGCTGATCCAGTTTGGCAATCAGCGATTTCGCCAGATTGGCGCGGGCAATCGACGGCGCCTTGACGATTACCGTGTTGGTGCGCGAGTCGGCCATCAACGTTACCTTTCCGGCGTCCGGCGCGCCGCCGGCAGCCGGCTCCAGCAAACGATTGACCATGACCGCGATGTCGCTGGCAATCGCATATTTAACCGGAACGACGTCCATATCGGCGGTGGCAGGGCCGTCCAATGCCGATATGATCTTGCCCAACCGGGCCAGGTTGTCGGCGTAATCGGTGATCACCAGCGAGTTGTTGCCGATGTTGGCGTTGATCGTATTGTTGGGCGAAATCAGCGGCCGCAATACTGCCTGCAGATTAGTGGCCGACTCGTAATTCAGATGATAAATCTGCGTGGCAATCTGGTCGCCTTTAACCGACTTTACTTCGGCCGGCCCCACCTGCAACTTGGCGTCTGCTTCCGGCACGACCTTGGTAAAGCCATCCGCAACCACCACCGCATATCCCTGCAGGCGTAAGGCGGAAATCAACAAGCGATAAGCGCGCGCCTTGTCTACCGGCTTTTCGGCTACCAGATTAATGGTTCCCTTGACGCGCGGATCGATAATGAACGTGGTGTTGGTATAGTGGCCAATCGCTTTGATAACCGACTCAATATCGGCGCCGACGAAATTGAGCGTGGCTTCATCGCCGCCCGGTTCGCGCGCAAACGCCGGCTGACCCACCGCTACCGCACACAGCAACGCCGCCGCTACACGCAGGCGCAGATGGCGCCAGCCGTTTTTTCTTTGGCATGCCGTAGCCGAGCTATTATCTTTTTTCATGGCTTGTTTTATCGTTTTATTCATAGCTCAATTCGGTAACTTAATTCATAGCGTTAGCGCAAACACATCCTTGCCGCCTTCTTTTTGGCGCTGACCAAGCAAATTCAGTAAATTTGCCAACTTTTGCTCCTGTCCTGCCTCGGCTTCCGCTTTCCCGGCAAAATGCAATTTTCCGTTTTGGAGCATGCCCGAACCGCTTAACAACAGCGGGCCGCTGACCGTTTTCAGGTCCAATTGCGCCTCTTGCCCGCTCCAAGCCATCGTCAGCTTGTACGCTCCCAACGGCCTGATCGGCGAAAGCCGCGATGCAATGTCATTCAGTTCCAGGTTCATGGTCCCGGATAGCGCGCTATTTTTCCCGTCCCGCGTCAGCAGCAACGGCCCCCATGACACCTTCATCTGCCCCGACAGTTGAATCGTGTTCAACGGCGCGCCCAATCCCGACAAACGCTCGGCCGGCAATTCGACTGCAGCCGGCCCCACTTGCCACTGCGACCACG
>JBIODP010000362.1:0-2641 GCA_044445195.1 Burkholderiales bacterium
AACGACGTGCTGATGTTTGCGTGGATGAACCGCGACGCGCTTTCAAAGACGGTGGAGATGGGCGAGGCGGTGTATTGGAGCCGTTCGCGCAAGAAACTGTGGCATAAAGGCGAGGAGTCGGGACATACCCAAAAGGTTTGCGACATCCGCCTGGATTGCGACGAGGATGTGATATTGCTGAAAGTGGAGCAAACCGGCGGCATTGCCTGCCACACTGGGCGGCATTCTTGTTTTTTTCAGAAATTTGAAGGCGATTGCGCAGTGGGCGACTGGACGAGCGTCGAGCCGGTATTGAAAGAGCCGGACAGTATTTATCATAAATGAATAAAACGAAGTCAAAGCGGAGCAAATGCGATGAGTGACACGCTACAGCGCCTGGCGCAAGTGATTGAATCGCGCAAACCGGCAAACGGCGGCGACCCTGACAAGTCCTATGTGTCGCGGCTGTTTGTCAAGGGCGATGACGCCATTCTGAAGAAGATCGGTGAAGAGGCGACCGAGACCATCATGGCGGCGAAAGATGCGCGCAGCAGCGGCGATAGCGCAGCGCTGCTGTACGAGTGCGCCGACCTGTGGTTCCATTCGCTGATCATGCTCGCGCATTTCAATTTGACGCCGCAAGACGTGCTGGATGAATTGGCGCGGCGCGAAGGCATGTCGGGCATTGAAGAAAAGGCAAATCGCAAGCTGGCGGAACGCGAGCATGCCGAACGCAAAGACCGATGACTAAGAGTGATGAGAGCAACAAGAACAACCGGCGCCCCTGACGGAGAACAAGGTGGATAACTGTATTTTCTGCAAAATTGCGGCTGGGGAAATTCCGTCGCAGGCGATTTACGAAGACGATGACCTGATTGCATTTCACGATATCAATCCTGCTGCGCCAGTGCATTTTTTAATTGTCCCAAAGCAACATATCCCGACCTTATCCGATTGCGGCGAGAGTCATGCATCATTGTTGGGTAAAATGATGCTGTTGGCATCCAGGCTGGCACAGGAGCAAGGGTGTGCCTATGGCATCGGTAGCGATGGGCGCGGGACCGGCGGCTTCAAGGCGATGTTCAATACCGGGCCCGATGGCGGACAAGAGGTGTACCATCTTCATTTGCATGTCATAGGCGGGCCGCACCCCTGGCACAGGCAGCGATAGTGCATGCGGGTTGATGAAATTGAAGTATAACTAATGCATGGGCGATGTCGTCCGGCAAGGAGCACATGATGGGTTCATTAAGCATTTGGCATTGGTTGATCTTACTGGTCGTTGTCATGCTGGTGTTCGGCACCAAAAAGATCGGCAATATCGGTTCCGACCTCGGCAAGGCCGTTAAAGGCTTCAAGGATGGCATAAGAGACGGCGAAGAAAAGGCTGTTACGCCTCCCCCGTCCCAAGCGGCCGATAAGGCCGCGATCGACGTTGAAGCAAAAGAGAAAACCCGGGTCTAGTGTGCGCAGGTTATTGGCGCATACCCGGCTCAGGCGGGCTCTATGATAGATTTTGGCCTTACCAAGATGGCGTTGATTGGCGTCGTGGCGCTTGTCGTCATCGGCCCTGAAAAGTTGCCGAAGGTCGCCCGGATGGCAGGTTCGCTGTTCGGTCGCGCGCAACGCTATCTCAACCAGGTCAAGGCCGAGGTCAGCCGTGAGATGGAATTAGACGAGTTGCGAAAGATGCGCGACGAGATAAAGCAAGCGGCCGGCGAGGCCGAGCAAAGCTTTGCCCGTACTGTCTCGCAAACGGAGAGCGAGTTGAATGCCGCGTGGAATGAGCGTGCAATAGGCAGCATAGGTAGCCCACCGCCGCCCGATGTTGAAAAAATAGCGCGAAAGAGTAAAGATTTTCGCCGGAAGAAGCTGGCGCGCGGGGCCGTCCCAACCTGGTACAAGCACCAAAACGGCCACAAAACCCGTGTGATTTCCGCTGCGGCGCGCGTTGCCAGGTATCGGCCCGCCGGTTTTGCCGGTAAAGCCACGTTCTTTCAGCAATGAGGCCCGTATCTAGTAAGCCTGCAGCCTGTGAACATGGTGGGGAAGTGATCATTACCCCTCTGTTGCAACCGGATGAATTGTTGGGCCATGCACCATGACTGAAGAGCAAAAATTTCCCGGCGAAGACAGCTTCATTTCGCATCTGGTGGCGTTGCGCAACTGCATCATGAAATCGGCGCTGGCGATCGTCGCCGTGTTTCTCTGCATGATGCCGTGGTCCGGCCATATCTACGACTTGCTTGCCGCGCCGATGATGGCGGCACTGCCCGCCGGGAGCAAAATGATTGCCACCGGGGTCATTACGCCGTTTGTGATCCCGCTCAAGGTGACCTTGCTGGCCGCCTTTATCGTTGCGCTGCCATGGGTCTTGTATCAGGTGTGGTCGTTTGTTGCCCCCGGGTTGTATGCGCATGAAAAAAAACTGGTGGCGCCGCTCGTCGTCTCGTCTTCGGTTCTGTTCATTACCGGCGTTGCATTTTGTTATGAGTTTGTATTCAATGTCGTGTTCAATGTTATTTATCAACTGGCGCCGAAGTCCATCATGGTGGCGCCGGACATTGAAAGTTACTTCGATTTCGTGATGACCATGTTCATCGCCTTCGGCCTGACGTTCGAGGTGCCGGTGGTGGTGGTGGTGCTGGTGCGCATGGGATGG
>JBIODP010000363.1:0-2611 GCA_044445195.1 Burkholderiales bacterium
TGATCTCGATGGACTCGACCCTCCGCTCGAATATATCGGTCGGTTTGCCGCTGGATTTGCTGATCTACGAAGCCGATAAGCTGGCAGTGAGCCGCTTTGTCACCATCGACGAAAGCAATCAGTATTTCCAGATGATACGCAGTTCGTGGGGCGGTCAATTGAAGGCGATATTCGAGGGCCTTGCCGACCCGGTCTGGAATGCGGCCCCCGACACCACGCGCAATGTGTTGTCGACCATGAGCGTACACAGCCAGCCGGTGCGGAACCCCGTACCGCCGTATCTGGCGTCGACGGTCAGCCCCACTCCGGCGCCATTGCAAACGCTGGCGCAGGAAGATAATGGCGGCCGGCAGCATTGATTGAAAGAGCGGCCAGCAGTGCGTAGGTTGGCGAGGGAGTGTGCAGGTTGGATGAGCCGAAGGCGTTATCCGACGCATGAAATATGAACGCACATATGTCGGAAGGCGCTATGCTTTTCCAACCTTTTCAGTGGTTAGGCCACGGCTTCAAGCGATGCGTGCTCGATTTGGTTGCGGTACAAGTCGATCACAGGGAAGCACAGGTCGTAGTCGCCCCAAACCAACTCGCCGTATTCGAGGCGAAAGGCCGCAAAACGGCCGGGATCAAGCCAAGCCCGAATATCGGGATGAACGGCGTGCGTAAGGAATGGCTTGAAGTCTACCGTCTGTCCAGTGCCGTCATCAAATCGCAGACGGATGCGAAAATCTCCAACTTGTTCAGCCGAAACAATATTGACGATGGCTGGTGTCATTTGAGTCTCCTTGTGATGCGCTCCGGCGTGATGGGTTTATGCAGGACAAAAAAATCAATCCACTTGGCGATGATATCATTAGCACGGTTTTCGACAATCTCCTCAAAGTGCCGTAACTCATTGGTCTCAAGCGGCGCACGACCGGCAACCGCTCCGAATCGAATCTCCGAAACTACGCCGTTTAGCACAATAATTTCCGCGCGGGATTCACGACCTTGGCACTTGCCATGCACATGAACCGGTTCATGTTCATTCGCATAGAACATGACGATCAGGCCGAAGTATTCATAGAGTTTTGGCATGGCTCTTATCGGTTCACCGATGTGATGCGATCACGTTAATCGTCATGATTACAACACAATAGTCTGATGCTCGCCTTCAACCCGCTCGCGAATTTCGCCGATGCGGGCGACTGTTTCGCCTGCGGCTTGCAATTGCGCGATCGCTGCGCCGGCGTTTTCCTTGGACACAATGACCGCCATGCCGATGCCGCAATTGAACACGCGGTGCATTTCGGCATCGGCGACACCGCCGTGCTGCTGCAACCAGGTAAAGAGCGGCGGCATGGCCCACGCGTCGCGGTGCAACACGGCGGTCAAGTGCGGTTGCAGTACGCGCGGGATGTTTTCAACCAGCCCGCCGCCCGTAATATGCGCCATGCCTTTGACTTCCAGCGATGCCATCAGCGCCAGCAACGGCTTCACATAGATGCGGGTCGGCTGCAATAAAACGTCGGCCAGTTTGCGACCGTGAAAGTCGGCGTTCAGGTCCGGTTGGGCAACCGCGATGATCTTGCGCACCAGCGAGTAGCCGTTCGAATGCGCCCCGGAAGAAGCGAGCCCGAGCACCACATCGCCGGGGTTGATTTTGCTGCCATCGATAAGCTGCGATTTTTCTACCGCGCCAACCGCGAACCCTGCCAGATCGTACTCGCCATCGGGATACATGCCGGGCATTTCGGCGGTTTCGCCGCCGATCAATGCGCAGCCGGCCATTTCACAGCCCATCGCAATCCCTTTGATAACGTCGGTTGCGGTTGCCACATCGAGCTTGCCGCAAGCAAAATAATCGAGAAAAAACAGCGGCTCGGCGCCCTGCACCAGAATGTCGTTCACGCTCATTGCCACCAGATCGATGCCGACCGTATCGTGCTTATTCAAATGAAATGCCAGCTTCAGCTTGGTGCCGACGCCATCGGTGCCCGACACCAGCACCGGCTCCCTGAATTTCTTGCTGACTTCAAACAGGGCGCCGAAGCCGCCTATTCCCCCCATCACGCCTTCGCGCATGGTGCGCTTGGCAAATGGCTTGATCGCTTCGACCAAGGCATCTCCCGCGTCGATGTCGACGCCGGCGTCGCGATAGGAAAGAAAAACGTTAGAAGGTGATGTCATGGTGTGATTGGCGGCAGAGGCGGTAAAATAGGCGGTTAAATTCGTATTTTATCAAATTCGCCCCCTTACTCTGCCATATCGATGCCACTTCCTTTCACATTAGAGCAAAAAGAGACCGCCTTATGGATGGCCATCATTGCCGGGCTGGTATTGCTGCTGGTGTCGCTGGGGCCGGTGTTGACGCCTTTCATTGCCGCATCGATCCTCGCGTATGCGTTAAATCCCGGGGTAGACTGGCTTACTTCGTGGCGGATCGGCAAATTCGGGTTTCCGCGCGCGCTGGCGGTCGGCATCATGATGCTGTTGCTGTTTGCCGCTGTGCTGGCGTTGGCGCTAGTGGTCTTGCCTTTATTGAAAAAGGAAACGTTGCTGCTGCAAGAACAAATCCCAAACATGCTGGACAAGCTCAATACGTTGCTTGGCCCGAAACTGCAAGAATTGGGAA
>JBIODP010000364.1:0-2590 GCA_044445195.1 Burkholderiales bacterium
GTTGCCATGGACGCGCGATATTGCGCGTGCATTCGCCGACCTAAGGGTCCTATGCGAGACGGCGGGTGTAACATTGGCCCCGATGGATATGATGATTGCAGCGCATGCGAAGGCGACCGGCGCGATTTTGGTTACCAGGGATAGCGCTTTCAGTCATATACCCGATGGTTTGATCTTGGAAGACTGGACGAAAGACGCATGACAAGAACGCTACGTCAGCACGCGTAGCGAATAGTCGATTGCCGCTACATCCTTGGTCAGGCTGCCGATTGAAATACGATCGACGCCGGTCTCGGCAATCGTTCGTACCGTTTCCATATTAATGCCGCCGGACGCTTCGAGCAGAGCGCGGCCGGCAGTAAACTCCACCGCGTACCGCATCATATCCAGCGTGAAATTATCCAGCAGCACCGAGACTGCGCCTGCGGCCAATGCTTGCTGCAACTCGTCAAGATTTTCAACTTCGACCTGTATCGTCACATCTGCACGGTTTAATGCAACAGACGTAACGGCGGCAAAGGCGGCATTCAGCGCAGGAGCAATGCCGCCGGCTGCCGCAATATGATTTTCCTTGATCAGAATGCCGTCATAGAGCGCCAGCCGCTGATTCTGGCCGCCGCCAACCCGCACGGCGTATTTCTGCGCCAAACGCAGCCCCGGAAAGGTCTTGCGGGTATCGAGTATGGCTGCGCGCGTGTGATGCACGACATCGACATAGCGCCGCGTCGCGGTGGCTACACCGGACAATAATTGCAAAAAATTAAGAGCGCTGCGCTCCGCCGTCAACAATGCGCGCGCAGGCGCTTCGATCGTGCATACCGTGCTGCCGGCCGCCATGGCGGCGCCTTCGGCATAATGCCATTCAATCCGGATGCCGGCATCAAGCTGCTTCATCACCCCCTCAAACCAGGGCGCCCCGCATAATATGGCAGGCTCGCGCACTATTACGCGCGCTTTGAGCGATTCATGTTCCGGCACCAGCAGGCTGGTAAGGTCGCCGCTGCCGATATCCTCCTCCAGCGCTACCCTGATATTGGCTTCGAAAGCAGCGGCCAGCGCCGCATCGAACGGTGCAAAAGGATTGATCAGCGTGCTCATGCCGGACCAATTCCGGCAAACAGCTTTTGTTCCTGCGCCAGATCGGCGGATGGATGAACATTGGCTTTTTTCTGTTCGGCAAAATCGAGCATGCGATCGATGCAAACGAATGCTCTGCGCCCAAGCTCAGCATCGACCTGTATTTCATTTTTTCCATCATTGTTGCCTAATTCCAGCACGTCAGCTAAATTCTGCAAACCATTCATTGCCATCCATGGGCAGTGCGCGCAACTCTTGCAGGTTGCGCTATTGCCGGCAGTAGGCGCATCGATGAAAATTTTGCCGGGGGCGGCCAATCTCATTTTATGCAGAATGCCGTTGTCGGTGGCGACGATATATTCCGGCGCATCGAACGCCTTCACGGCGGCAATCAGTTGCGAGGTCGAACCAACCGCATCGGCCAGCGCAATCACCGCTTCCGGCGACTCGGGATGCACCAGCACTTTGGCGTGCGGGTGTTCGCGCTTGAGCAATGCCAGCTCGATGCTCTTGAACTCATCATGCACCAGGCACGAGCCCTGCCACAGCAACATATCGGCCCCGGTTTTCTTCTGGATGTAGCTCCCCAGATGTTTATCCGGCGCCCACAGGATTTTTTTCCCTTGCGCATGCAAATGCGCGACGATATCCAGGCCGATCGATGACGTGACCATCCAGTCGGCACGCGCCTTGACTGCTGCGCTGGTGTTCGCGTACACCACTACCGTACGGTCCGGATGCGCATCGCAAAACGCAGAAAATTCATCTGCGGGACAACCCAGATCAAGCGAACAAGTCGCATCCAGGTCCGGCATCAGTATGCGTTTCTTGGGACTCAGTATCTTGGCGGTCTCGCCCATGAACTTGACGCCGGCCACGATCAGGGTTTGCGCCGGATGATCGCGCCCGAACCGCGCCATTTCCAGGGAATCCGACACGCATCCGCCGGTTTCTTCCGCCAGATCCTGCAAATCCGCATCGACGTAATAATGCGCGACCAATACCGCCTGCTTTTCTTTCAACAGACGCTTGATGCGTTCCTTCAATACGACTTTTTCCGCCGGTGACGGCGTTGCCGGCGCGCGCGCCCACGCATGCGCGATACAACTGCTGCCGACAGACATTTGCGGGCGTTCGAATTCGACTACATTGATGGATTGCGTTTTCATAAACCCTGCTATTCGATTCCCTGGCTGCTCAAATAATCTTCATAACCGCCATGGAAATCAATAATTTCATTCTCTTTGACTTCTAAAATCCTGGTCGCCAGCGACGACACGAATTCACGGTCGTGCGATACGAAGATCAGGGTGCCGGCATATTTTTCAAGGGCGACGTTAAGCGATTCGATGGATTCCATATCCATATGGTTGGTCGGCTCATCCATCAGCAGCACGTTGTGGCGGCCCAACATCAACTTGCCGTACATCATGCGGCCTTTTTCGCCGCCCGACAACACCTTGACCGATTTTTTCACGTCGTCGCCGCTAAACAATAAACGGCCGAGTATGGA
>JBIODP010000365.1:0-2582 GCA_044445195.1 Burkholderiales bacterium
CTTGTGGAACATGGCATTTGGTAAGATGGGAAAGTCAGGCTGCTCGCGGTGAGTCAATATAATGCAAAGCACATGATTGATCTTGGAAACAGTTACGAGAACCAGCAAAAGCTCATCGCCTCTCTGCGCGATTCAATCCTCTATCCGGAAAGTTCGGCATCCGCGCAATTGATCGAGACGCACATTTCCTGGGTGCTGCTGGCAGGTCCTTATGCATACAAGATCAAGAAGGCGCTCAATTTGGGGTTTCTGGACTATTCGACACTGGACGCGCGGCGTTTCTATTGCGACGAGGAAATCAGGCTCAACCGGCGCACCGCGCCCGATATCTATCTGGATACGGTTGCAATCGGAGGTAGTCCGGACAATCCGCGTCTCGGCGCGCAACCCGCCATTGAATATGCGGTGAGGATGCGTCACTTTGCCGCCGAACAGTTGATGGATAGTCAACTGGTGCACGGCAGGGTAGCTCCACTGCACATTGATAATCTCGCTGGCAACATAGCCGGCTTTCACGCAAGTATTCCAGCAGCACAAGCGGATTCCGGATTCGGCACCGCTGCAACCATTCGCGCGGCGGCGATGGAGAACTTCAGTCAACTGCGCTTATGGCTGACTGACGATGCAAACCGGGCGAGGATAGACGCACTGCAGTCGGCAACTGAAGCCACAGTCGAATCATGTAAAAAATATTTTGGGGCGCGCCTGGCGCAAGGGTTTGTGCGCGAATGCCACGGTGATTTGCATTTGGGCAATATCGTGCTCGACGGAGATGTTCCTGTTCTGTTCGACTGTATCGAGTTCAATCCTGCTTTGCGCTGGATTGACGTGATGAACGAAATCGCTTTTGCGGTGATGGATCTGCTGCACCGCGATCATGCGGAATTTGCCTGGCGATTCCTGAATGCCTACCTGGAGGCAAGCGGCGATTACGGGGGAGTATCCGTGCTGCGTTTCTATCTTGGCTACCGCGCCGCGGTGCGCGCCAAGGTTTGCGCAATTCGGTCCGGGCAAACCGGAATATCCGCACAGGTCAAATCGAGCGAATTGACCGAGTGCGGCAATTATCTTGCTTTGGCGCGGCAATGCCTGGAACGGCATCGACCGGTCCTGATCATTACTCACGGATTGCCAGGTTCGGGCAAAACATTGTTTTCTCAGTTGGCGTTACAACGGTTGGGGGCGATACGCATACGCTCCGATGTCGAGCGCAAGCGTATTTTTGGGGTGGACAAACTGGAAAGCAGCTGCCGGCTTGCCATGGATATCTATAGTCCGAACGCGACGAAAAAAACTTATGCCCGATTGCTTGAACTTGCAGGCGAAATACTGAGGGCAGGTTTTCCCGTGATCGTGGATGCCGCTTTTCTCAGGCTGGACGAGAGAGAATCCTTCCATCAGCTTGCCAAGAATATGTCATTGCCATTCGCAATCGCCTCTTTGCATGCGGACGATGTTACGCTGCGCGAACGTCTTCGGCTGCGACGCAATGATGCATCCGAAGCCGACGTCGCAGTGCTGGAAAAATTGAAATCAGTCCAGCAACTGCTGTTGGCAACTGAATTCGCATATAGCGTTAGCTTTACCACCGAAGAGACTCCGGACAGCGCCGCAAACTCGCAAGCCTGGGGCAGATTTGAAGAAATGCTGAAGGCCTTATAGCTGTATTGCGCCGCAATGTGTGCAAACCGTCCAGTTTGATTATTGAAGCCCGATTTGCCGGGCGGGATGCCAGCAAGGTAGAGTGCCCCCGAATTGGGAAGGTGCGCACGTAAATATATTTGGAGAAAGATCGGAATGGACAGTCCAAACGGGCAGCAAACACCGGCGAAGAAACTGACGCCCAGCATGATCGCCAACTATCTTGACCAGTATGTTGTCGGACAGGACGATGCCAAAAAGATCCTTGCCGTGGCGGTGTATTCCCATTACCGCAAGTTTGGCAAGCGGCAACTGGGCGGCGTTGAAATCGCCAAGAGCAATATTTTGCTGATAGGACCGACCGGTACCGGCAAGACGCTGCTATGCGAAACCCTGTCGAGAATCGCGCGAGTTCCTTTCGTCACCGCCAATGCCACATCGCTGGCGCAGTCAAAATATGTCAACGAGGAAATCGAGGCATTGCTGCAACGTCTGCTGGACAAGGCCGCAGGGGATGTTGTCATGGCCCAGCGCGGCATCGTCTTTATCGACGAAATCGACAAGTTGAAAACTTCCGATGGTGAGCAGCGCGGCACTTCGGGAGAGCGGGTGCAACACGCACTGCTCAAGATCATGGAAGGCGCTTCAGTCAGACTGGGAAATGCGCAAACGATCGACACAACCGATATTCTATTCATTTGTGCAGGCGCGTTCGTCGGGCTGGATAGCATCACTGCTACAAATCACGCCTTCGGGTTCATTTCGGTCGACGACAGCAACAATCAGAAAGTTCTCGACCGGCTGAATTCGCGCGTAAAACCCACTGATCTTTTTACGTTCGGACTCATCCCCGAGTTTGCCGGACGCTTGCCCGTCGTTGCAAATCTCCAAAACCTTTCCAGGGAACTCCTGGTAAGGATCATGATCGAACCACGCAATTC
>JBIODP010000366.1:0-2568 GCA_044445195.1 Burkholderiales bacterium
AGATGGAGCAGTCTACGATACGCAAGCCCTGCATGCCATGCACCTTCAGGCGCGCGTCGACGACGCTGTCTTCCCCTTGCCCCATGCGGCAGCTTCCGACCGGATGATAGTTGGTGCCGCCAATATTACGGCACAGCTCGGCCCAGTCATCGTCGGTCTTGCAATGCGCCGCGATCATGTCGCGCTTGACCAGGCGCTTGAAGGTCGGCGTATTGAAAATAGCCGCAGTGCGTTTGGCGCCCTCGACCAGGGTTTTCAAATCGTCCGGATGGCTGAGGTATCGGAAGTCGATCAGCGGATCGTCTTTGAAATTGGCGGACGCCAGCTTGACGGTGCCGGTACTCTTCGGATGCAGAAGCAGCACGTGCGCAGACATGCCGTGCTGCGGCGTCAGCTTGCGGCCATGATCCAGGGCCACGGCGATGACGAATTCATACTGGATTTCCGGTCGCGGCGATTCAGGCGCCAGCTTCATGAAGCCGGTAAGCTCGGCAAAGTTAGTCGCGCCCATGCCGCGGCGCTCCGCCCTGTAGCGTTTCACTGCCTTGATAAGGGCGATGGCCGCGGTGGGGGATATCCCGAGCAGGTTGGGGTCGCCAGGGATGTGGTAGCCCAGCACCACGTCAATGTGGTCCTGCAAATTCTTGCCGACTGCCGGCAAGTGGTGTACCAGCGGGACACCCAGCGTTTGCAATTCGGCGCCATCCCCTACACCCGAAAGTTGCAAAAGTTTTGCCGACAATATTCCGCCGCTCGCCACAATGACTTCACGGCGCGCACGCATCTGGCGGCGTGCGCCGTTGTGGATCACTTCGACGCCAACCGCCTTCTTGCCCTCGAACAGGATGCGGGTGCAAGTGGTTTCCACAACCATGTGCAGGTTTTTCCGCACCCCCAGGTGGGGCAGGATATAGGCCTTGCCCGAGTGGTGGCGCTCGCCGTTTTTCATCATCACTTGCGTCGTGTTGTAGCCTTCCTGTTCAGCCCCGTTGAAATCTGCGCAGTAAGGCAGCCCGGCTTCCGCGCAGGCCCGTTTGACGATGTCATGGTAGGGGTTGTCCGTGCGCAGGTCTTCGACCCAGGTCGGGCCGCTGTTGCCGTGAAATTCATCTCGAAAGGTCTGATTGTTTTCCGACTTTCTGAAATACGGCAGCACGTCGGCATAGCTCCAGCCGGGGTTGCCCAGCGCAGCCCATTCATCGTAGTCGGCGCGATTGCCGCGCATGTACATCAAGGTATTGATGGCCGAGCCGCCGCCCAGGCCGCGTCCCAACGGATGATAGGCGCGGCGATTGTTCAAGCCGGGATCGACCACCGTCTCAAAGGCATAGTTGCTGGTGGTCTTGCGTGGCCCCAATGCCAGTATGCCCAGCGCCAGATTGGTGCCCAGCAGCCCGCGCCGGTCCGGCCCGGATTCAATCAGCATGGCACTGACCGACGGATCCTCGGTGAGCCGGGATGCAGCCACGCATCCGCCGGGGCCGCCGCCGACCACAATGAAATCAAATTCTTCCATGCTGCATCTTTTTCGCCGCACTGGCGGCAATCCCGTCCGCAGTCGCACGCGTCATGGCCGGAAGATGGCGCGCAAGAAATGCAGTCAGGCGCGGCATGACGCCATCGACGATTTCAAACCGGCGTCGGGCGATCCCCCGCAACATCTGATCGCAGGCAACCTCGACCTCCTGATGACCGGCGAAGTCTTTCAATGCCGCCGAAATCGGGTGCAAGGTCTTTCGTTCTTCGATCACGAGCGGCGTAATGATTTCACCGGGGCAGCAAATGCTGACGTCGATATTCTGTAATTTCATCTCGATGCGCAAGGCGCTTGCCAAACCCATGACGCCGAATTTTGAAGCGCAATAGGCGGCGTAGGCATAAGTGCCGACCAAGCCCGCCAGCGAAGCGACAAAAACCAGATGACTGCCGGCGCGCAAATGCGGAATGACCGCTGCCGCGAAATTACGGGAGCCGATCAGATTTATCGCGATGACCTGATTGAACTCAAGCGACGGCAGTTCGGTAAAAGGTTTGGCGATTTGAATGCCGGCCGAATTGATCGCCAGATCCGGAACTCCGAAATCAGCCACTGCTTGATCGATCGCACTACGAATCGAGGCATCGACGGAGACGTCTGCGCTGTAGTTTCTGAATTTCTGATCGGGGCGAACGGCCAACTTCTCAAGCTCCTGAATCACCGTCGGCGCAAATTTGCGATTGAAAATGGCAATGTCCGCCCCCTCGCTGGCCAGCCTGTGCGCGAATTCCCGGCCTATTCCGCTGCCACCGCCGCTGATAAACACAATGCGCGGGGCGCCTGATTTCCAATTGAGTTTCATTTGTGCCTTTACTGTTGCAAATTCTGTCAACTTGACGTGTCGTCGCATTGATCTTGCCGATGCATGCGGCTATGTCAATGCTGAACATAGCCGGCGTTTTCGTACTTATCGTTGCTGGAGAGTAGTCAAAAGCGAATGCAGCGCTTGTGCGCTGCTGGTCTCATTGTTCATTTTTAATTCTTCTAATGTGACTATTCAGCCGCTGGCGCCAGTGCGGAGTGCGTTTTGG
>JBIODP010000367.1:0-2558 GCA_044445195.1 Burkholderiales bacterium
ATGCGATGGTGACCGATGAAAAAGGCAACATCGTCCGCAGTCCGCGCCAGCTTCACCCCGGAACCGGCGTCACCCTGCGCCTCGCCGACGGCGCCGCGCAGATCGGCATCGCCAGCGTACAAGCCTTGCTGGAGTGATGCAGGCGCCTTGAGCAAGCCGCCCGAATCGAATGGGCAATGCAAACTTTCATTGCGCCCGCCCATATTTAGGCCTCTCATGCAGGCATTTCACATCCGACTTACAATGATTACCTTTCAAATTCAACACCCCTCAAAAACAAACGAAAGGACACACCATGGAACATACTTTACCCGCCCTGCCCTACGCATTGGATGCCCTGCAACCGCATATTTCCAAAGAAACGCTGGAATACCACTACGGCAAACATCATCAAGCCTATGTCACCAACTTGAATAACCTGATCAAAGGCACCGAGTTTGAATCGGCTTCGCTTGAGGACATCATCAAAAAATCATCCGGCGGCGTATTCAACAACGCTGCGCAAGTATGGAATCACACTTTTTACTGGAACGGTTTGAAACCAAATGGCGGCGGCGCGCCAACCGGCAGCCTGGCTAATGCGATCAACGCCAAATGGAGTTCGTTCGACAAATTCAAAGAAGAATTCACCAAGTCCTGCGTCGGCAATTTCGGTTCGGGCTGGACCTGGCTGGTTAAAAAGTCCGACGGTTCGCTGGATATCGTCAACACCTCCAACGCCGCCACTCCGCTGACCGGCGCCGACAAGCCGCTGCTGACCTGCGACGTATGGGAACATGCTTATTACGTCGATTATCGCAATCTGCGCGCAAAATATGTCGAAGCGTTCTGGAATTTGGCCAATTGGGATTTTGCCGCCAAGAATTTTGCTTAACTGGTCCTAACTATTTTGCGAGAATATATTCGTAACTTCTAACGTATCCTAATTCCAAAGGGCATTCTGAAAAACCAGAATGCCCTTTGCCTTTATGAGGCTCTTATTTTTGTGGGAACAAAGTTACAAATAGTCCCAATGGAAACAGTGTCGAAACTTCTACTTTAGACCGTTATTATTTATTGAGGTACGGTCAATTCATTAGCCTAATTTCCAGCCTCGACAAGATTGTAGAAAATGCGTGAGTCGCGCCGATAGAATTTTATGCCGATTGTGGATCAGGTAAAAATGCCGGCTGAGCGGGGGCAGAGTAGTCTGCAATTGCACCAGCCGTCCCGTATCGAGAAAATCGCGCACTACCAGGCGTGGCAGGCAAGCCAGGCCGAGCCCTTCTGCTGCGGCATGCTTGATCGCTTCCGCATTGCTGAATTCGCCTATGGCATGCAGCGCATGTAAATGCGGCGCTAGCGCATGCTCGACCGATTCACGCGTGCCTGAACCTGCTTCCCTTAGTAGCCACCCGGCATCGCCCAGTGTTTTGATATTGATTCGGCGGTTCGCCTTGCCCTCCAGTAGCGGGTGATCGGGCGCACTGACAATTACCAGTTCGTCCTTTATCCAGGGTTCAACCTTCAACGCGGGCTGATGACACGGACCTTCGACCAAGCCCATGTCGATATCGAAGTTCTCGACGGCAGCGGCAATATCGGCAGTATTGGCGATGGTCACGCGCGGGTGCATTGTTGTCTTTTGAGGGGAGATGGCCGCCAGAATCGCCGGCAACAGGTAGATGCCGATCGTCGTGCTGGCGCCGATGCGCAACCCGGCTCCAGTGGTGTCGTCAGGCGCGTTGAATTGGCGTTCGATAGTTGTTGCCGCATCCAGCATTTGCCGGGCTTGCGGCAATAGCAGGCGGCCGTTGTCGTTCAATAAAAGCCGTTTGCCAACGCGATCGAATAATTTGGTTTCCAACAGGCTCTCCAGCTCATTTAACGCAGCGCTCGCCGCCGATTGCGACAAAGCTACCAGGTCCGCGGCGGCGGCGGTACTGCCCGACTTTGCTATGGCCAGAAATATCTGAAGTTGCCTGAGGCTAATGCGCATATTATGTGAATAGCTTATTTATTAACCTTATTTATAGGTTAATTATACATAAATAAGTCATTTTATTTATTAACTTTCTGGCCCTACACTTCCGGGTATGCAGACTTTATCTGCGCCTTGAGCCCGAAAAATGTACCGCTTCCTTTTATTCCACCAGATTAAGAACGACCAGCCATCCGTGTGGCAGCATGCAGTCTTGCATCGTCTCGCACAAGTATTGCCGGGTATATTGCTCAGTGCTGCCATCGGCGCCGCTGCCATCGCGCTAGGGCGTTTGCCGTGGCTGCAGGCGCATGGCGTGAGCGCATTGACGATGGCAATCGTGCTGGGAGTCCTGCTGGGCAATACGCTGTATCCGCGTATCGCCTCAGACTACGGAAAAGGTGTCGGTTTCTCCAAACAGAGCCTGCTGCGGCTGGGCATTGTTTTGTACGGTTTCCGGTTGACTTTTAAGGATATCGGCCATGTGGGGTTGACAGGCGTAGCGATCGATGCGCTGGTATTGACGTCGACCTTCACGCTGGCGCTATTTGTCGGCATCAAGCTGCTTAAGCTGGAGCTGGATACTGTCATACTGATA
>JBIODP010000368.1:0-2554 GCA_044445195.1 Burkholderiales bacterium
CATCGCTGCCCGTGGGCCAAAATGCGCGTCTAGGGAAAAATTCCACGAAACCATGCAAACGCACCAAGCACAATCGCCCGCCAGGCCGCGCCGCGTCTGGGGAAAGCCGCTGAAATTACGACCGGTCGTGTCGGGGCCACGTATTGAGGCCGGGGCGTTTGGGGCCATGCTTGGCAATTCGATGATGCAGCAGTCTCAGCAGACTGGCGGCCCGACGCCACCGGCAGGTTCTACCGGAAATCCTTATGTGGATTCCAACGGCAATCAGATCGTGTTCGGCGCGCCAGTGAAATCGGGTGTCAGCGATAATGTGTTTAATCAGTTTGCTGGTGTTCAAGGAGGTGGAACCGCAGCACCGTCATCATTGCCGGTATTTGGTTCACAACTTGCAGAGAATACTTTTGGCTTGACGACGATGACGTCAGGGAATTCCGGCGGAGTCACGACAAGCAGTGCGCTGACCCCTGACCAGCTAGCCCTCGGTGGAGTGCCGCTGACGCCGGAAGCAGCGACGGCAGTAGTGCATTTTGCGGACGGTACGCCACGTTGAACGTACGCCGTGTGTCTTTGTCGGCTGATTCCTTTAAGCGATTGCTGCTCGATGCTGCGTGATTCGTCCGCACATATATAATTTAGTGCAATCGCCGCCATCTTCCAGCATGACGCTTTGCATATGTGAGCAGATCTCCATCGCGTTAACTCACAATCTTTCAATGCTCACTGACTTGGTAGTGCGCTGCGGAGCCGCCAATAATTGTTGGCTAACAAGCTCACTGATCACTTCGGTAAATGGCCTGATGTTTTTGCGCACCGAAGCCTCCTCTAAAGCTTCCATGTATCGGTTGCGGGAATCCATCGTGACGACGGTCCAGGGCCATCCGCCGCGTGCCAACATGAGGTTGAGGAGGAATCGAGCCAGCCGACCATTTCCATCCATGTACGGGTGAATATACACAAATACGAAATGTCCAAGGACAGCCTGCACATGGGGCTCGGTTTCCTCGAGCAACAGTTCAAACAACAGAGGCATGGCGTCTCGAACAGCATCTGCCGGCAAAGGAACGTGCTCGGAATTGCGAATGTAAATCGGCCATGCGCGCCAGCCCGCCAAATCGGACGGCTTGAAAATACCTGCCCGCATGGCAGGCCCCCACAGAGCACGATACCAGGATTGCAACTGTTGGCGCAAAACCTGGCCGGCATTCGCCCCAGTCAGTACGTCGCGCAGACTTTCACGCACTTCTAGATGTGCCTCGTAATAACCGCGAGCGGCAAGCGCGTTATTATCTCCTCTGTCGGCGGCTTCTGGCTCCCAGGCGTTGTTGCGTACCTTTTCGATGAGCTCTGGTGTCACGCGGTAGCCTTCAATCGATAGCGAGTGATACGCGTCCGTCACGTATCGCTCTTCGGCCTCTGCTAAATAGGCCTCAACGTCAGTTGGCGGTTGTTTGGGCACCGACCACGTGGCAAGAATATCTTCACGCATTTCTTTCCACATCGCTCGGATTCGCCCGCAATAGGGAGATTCCGGGAGCGAACGGACGGGCTCAACCGGCACATTAAATGGGTTACTCTTGTTGACGATATATCCTGCGGTATTCATGTTGTCGACCAATTCTCTTGCGAAATCTGGTTTGCCCAAGATTTCCAGAGCGCCCGCCAAGCGCCCAGCCACTACCGAATTTCCACCGTTGAGCAGAATGCGGCTTAAGCTGGTGACATCCCGTAGCTGGCCCAGTGCCAGACGCAGCGTCAACGGGTCCGATATCCAAAGGTTGGGTGCAGCACGAACAAGCGCAGCTTCCAAGGAGAGTGCCCGCAAGCCTTGCACCTCAGTTCGCAATTCTGCAGGGGCGAAATCTTTGGCCGCATAGTCATACAGCGAGCTTTCAGCGGGCAGCTTTAAATGATTGTTCTTACCCAGCCTGGCATTTACCAGGATTTGCTTCGGCACGGTCGTTGAACCGGTATGCAACAACAAGGACGTCTCGGCATTGAGATACCATTCGTCGCCAAAGCGGTCGTCACAATAACCCCTTACAAATTCTCGTAGTGAGGCATGCCATGCCGTGGTGTCGCCATTGTGCTCTTCTGGTCGGCTTGGCATATACCAGCCCTTCACGATGAGGCGCAAATAGCCTGCGTTCACAAGCCTTTCCAAGTGCGTCCGAGTCAATTCGTTGGCGCGAATGATGATCCGACCATCGGTTTGCAAGGCTTTTAGCTTCACCATGGAGCTTGCAAGTTTCTCGCCATAAGTGGCCATGGGGGTCTCTTTTCAGGATTTTAAGGGGCTATCACTAGGGATAGTTTTCAACGATAGCAAGTTTTTCATGCTTTACTATAGCACGTTTATTATGTATTGCAATGGAAAGTGTATTGCGCTTTACTATAGCAAGTTTTTTATGCTTAAAATAACAAGTTCCATAGCACGTTTATTCGCGAATCAAAGGGGTCAGCATCGGATTAAAAACGAGGCAACCCCGGCAAAAGCAAAAGCGTCTTCAGGAATCGGCGGGGACGTGAACCGCCACCGGCCTTGACGCACAGCACC
>JBIODP010000369.1:0-2552 GCA_044445195.1 Burkholderiales bacterium
CTTCGCGCGGATACACGCTGGTCTGGCTGAGCGTGCCCTGAAACAACTCTTCCGAGGCGATCACCCGATGCTGGGTATCGAGGAACAGCACCAGAAAAACTTCCTGCTGCCGTCCGCCCAACAATAATTGCAAATAGTCGCGCACCGCACGCGGCGAGTTGAGCGCATCGCCGCGCTGCAATTCCTCTTTCAATCCACGCGACGACATTTCCCTGATGGCCTGCAACTGCACAAACTTCGCCTGTCCCATGCCATGCACGGCGCAAAAGTCCGCCTCGTTAGCGGCGAATAATTGCGTCAGGCTGCCGAACTGAGTGAGTAACTCGCGCGCCAGATCCACCGCACTTTTGCCGGCCACGCCGGTGCGCAAAAAGATCGCCAGCAATTCCGCATCGGAAAGCGATGATGCACCACGCTGGAGAAGTTTCTCGCGCGGTCGTTCACCTTCAGGCCAATCTGTGATTGCCATAATACCTCCGCTTGCTAAGCCCCGTGGATTCTAATTCAGGCGGGGTCGGCGTGGCATGGTGATCTGCGAAAATCAGTATGCTGAAAACAATTCACTCTGACCCTGGTGATATTGACAGTTGTCGCCGCTATTGGCGATCTGATTCTTTAATTCCAAGGCAAGGTGTTGTTAGCCTTTGTACACCGAAGGCAACAACCAAAGTTCCACAATAAATAATAGCGCAAAGGCCGAAAATACTACAGCAAGAACTTTTAAAACGAAGATAGTTCTCTTCGATCTGTCGAAGACAAGCGGGAATTGCTTAACAGCAAGATAGCCAACAAGCAAGGCCGCAATGTACGCCGGAAGAAAGATGACGAATCCCCCAAACGTGGCAATGGACGCAACAATAGCGACGAATACAATCCAGAACCAATCCTGCCTAGTTAATTCATTTGGTCGATTAGAGTTATTCATTTTGGCAAATTGGAATACACGGGACCAGAGTGAATTGATTTTTCATCATTGCCATAACCCCTCCCAGCCCAGACGGACTGTTTCTTGTTAATATGCGCAGCATTATGGAGCAAACCCAACAAAAGCGCATTGTGCTCGGCCTTACCGGCGGCATCGCGGCCTACAAGGCGGCGGAGTTACTGCGCCTGCTGATCAAGCAGGGCATCGAGGTGCAGGTCGTGATGACCGAGGCCGCATGCCATTTCATCACGCCGACCACGATGCAGGGACTTTCCGGCAAACCGGTGTACACCGACCAGTGGGATGCAAGCGTGCCGAACAGCATGGCGCACATTAATCTGAGCCGCGCTGCGGATGCGATCGTGATCGCGCCCGCGAGCGCCGATTTCATCGCCAAGCTGGCGCATGGACTGGCGGATGATCTGCTGTCAGCCTTGTGCCTTGCGCGCAACTGTCCGTTGCTGATCGCTCCTGCGATGAACCGCGAGATGTGGATGAATGCCGCGACGCAACGCAATGTCGCGCAACTGATTAGCGACAGCGTGCAAGTGCTCGGTCCGGATAGCGGTGAGCAGGCTTGCGGAGAAGAAGGCATGGGACGGATGCGGGAAGCGGCGGAGTTGGCGCGGGGGGTGTTAGCGTTATTACAATCTACGCCGGAGACAATTGCCCCGCAGGGTGTAGGTCGGACTTCAGTCCGACACGGTAGCAGCGTCGGGTTAAAACCCGACCTACGCAACAAAAAAATCCTCGTCACCGCCGGGCCGACTTATGAAGCCATAGACGCGGTGCGCGGCATCACCAATCGCAGTTCCGGCAAGATGGGTTATGCCATCGCGCAGGCCGCGCTGGAACAAGGCGCGAAAGTGGTGCTGGTATCTGGCCCGACGGCATTGGCCAGACCGCCCGGCGCCGAGGTGGTGGATGTCACCAGCGCGGCGGAGATGTTCGATGCTGTGAAAAAGCAGGTTGGCAATTGCGATATGTTCATCGGCGTGGCGGCAGTCGCCGATTACCGTGTCGCGCAACCCGGCGCACAAAAGATCAAGAAGAGCACAGACAGGCTCACGCTGGAGCTGGTGCCCAACCCGGACATTCTGGCGTATGTCGCCGGCCTGACTAAGCCGCCGTTCTGCGTGGGTTTTGCCGCCGAGAGCGAGAATCTCGCCGAGCATGCCGAGCAGAAACGCCGCGCAAAGAAACTGCCTTTGATGGTGGGCAACCTTGCACAGCAGGCTATCGGCAGCGACGACAACGAACTTTTCCTGTTTGATGACAGCGGCAGCCATACTCTGCCGCGCGCCGACAAACTCACGCTGGCAAGGCAATTGATGTCTTACATTGCGAAGCGTTATAAAGGGAACTGAAATGAAACATATCTCCGTAGATGTCAAGATTCTCGACCATCGTTTGCATGACCAGATACCCGGCTATGCGACGGCCGGCTCTGCTGGAATAGATCTGCGCGCCTGCATCGAACACAACATGGTGATACAACCCAAGCAGTGCGAACTCATCCCCAGCGGCATCGCCATGCATCTCGGCGACCCCGGCTATGCGGCAATGATCCTGCCGCGCTCCGGCCTGGGGCATAAGCACGGCATCGTACTGGGCAATCTGGTCGGGC
>JBIODP010000370.1:0-2550 GCA_044445195.1 Burkholderiales bacterium
CAAGCTGATTGAGCAGCGCCCTGACGTGCGATCCGCCGAAGAGCAACTGCATTCGGCGAGCGCGCAGATCGGCGTTGCCAAGGCCAACATGTTGCCGCAATTCACCCTCAGTGCCGACAGCGGCAGCATGGCTAACGTGGTCAGCCAACTGTTCAAGTCCGGCAACGGTTTCTGGACCGTGGCGGGCGGCATCACCCAGCCGCTGTTTGAAGGCGGCGCCCTGCTGCACAAAAAGCGCGCGGCCGAAGCCGCGTACGACGAGGCCGCTGCCCAATATCGCAGCACCGTGCTGGCGGCCTTCCAAAACGTGGCCGACACGCTGCAAGCCTTGCAAGCGGATGCCGATGCGTTGCAGGCGGCAGCAACCGCCGAACGCGCGAGCGCCGACAGTCTGGAGATTGCGCGGCGCCAGGTCGAGCTGGGCGACATCGGCTATGTCGCGTTGCTGGCATCCGAGCAGGCGTATCAGCAGGCGCTGACGAACCTGGTGCAGGCGCAAGCCAATCGCTATGCCGATACCGCAGCGCTGTTCCAGGCGTTGGGCGGCGGCTGGTGGAATCGCGCCGAGATCGCCGCTACGGATACGTCGGGCGGCAAGCAGCCATAAATTTCATCGATTGCCGCATCGTTTCTCATTGAGCATCCGGGCCGCTTTGCCGGGTTAAGGCAACAGGTCTGAAATCGGCGGCTTTCGTCACGAATCAAGAAACAATTTCACAAGGAAGCAACGTTATGAATGGGGTAGTGGAGTTTGCACTAAGACAGCGGTTCCTGATGGTGATCCTGCTGATCGCCATGTTCGGCGTGGGGATAGCGAGTTTCATGAAACTCAATATCGAGGCGTATCCGGATCCTGTGCCGCCGCTGATCGATATCGTTACCCAGAGTTCCGGTCAGTCAGCCGAAGAAATCGAACGCTATATCACTATCCCGATAGAAATCGGCATGGCCGGCATCCCGCATGTGAACGTGGTGCGGACCATTTCGATGTTCGGCCTTTCCGACGTCAAGGTCCAGTTCACCTACGACTTCACGTATGAGGAAGCGCAGCAGTGGGTAATTAACCGGCTGGCGCAAATGCCGCCGTTGCCTAACGGCGCGCAGCCGTCGATTTCACCGACCAGCCCGACCGGCGAAATCTACCGTTATCGCGTGATGGGGCCGCCCGGCTATTCGGTGACCGACCTCAAGACGCTGGAAGACTGGGTGCTGGAACGCCGCTTTAAGGCAGTGCCGGGCGTGATCGACGTCACCGGCTGGGGCGGCAAGACCAAGACCTATGACATCGTGATCGACCAGCACCGCCTGGCAAGCTATGGGTTGACGCTGCCGCAGGTTTTGCAAGTCGTCAATAATAGCAATACCAACGTCGGCGGGCAAACCATCAATATCGGGCCGCAATCGGCAGTGGTGCGCGGCATCGGCCTGGTGCAGACGATGGATGACATCCGCAAAATGGTGCTGGCGGCCAATCATGGCACGCCGGTGCTGTTGGGCGATGTCGCTACCATCAGCATCGGCCGTCTGCCGCGACTCGGCATTGCCGGCAATAATGACGACGACGATATTGTCGAAGGGATTGTGCTGATGCGGCGCGGTGGCGAAAGCATGCCGACCATCAAGAAAGTTGAAGCGGAAGTGGAAAAGATCAACACTTCGGGCATCCTGCCGCCAGGCGTGTACCTGAAGCAAATCTATGATCGCAGCGATTTGATCGGCGTCACCACCCATACCGTGTTGCACAACATGGTGGTCGGCATTTTACTGATCTTCCTGCTGCAATGGGCATTCCTCGGCAATTTGCGTACCGCCGTCATCGTCGCGCTGACGATACCGTTTGCGCTGGCCTTTGCCATTGGCCTGCTGGTAATGCGCGGCGAATCTGCCAATCTGCTGTCGGTGGGGGCAATCGATTTCGGCCTGGTGGTCGATGCGTCGGTGATCATGGTCGAAAATATCTTCCGTCACCTGGCCGAAAGTTCGGAAGCGCGCAAAGCCGGCATCACCTTGCTGCATAGTGTTCGCAGCACGGTCGGTTTGCGCGGTAAATTTGCGGTCATCGCCAATTCTGCGACCGAAGTCAACCGGGCGATTTTCTTTTCGGCGGCGATCATCATCGCCGGTTTCGTGCCCTTGTTCACGATGAGCGGCATCGAAGGCCATATTTTCGGCCCGATGGCGAAAACCTATGCGTACGCGATTGCCGGTGGCTTGATTGCCACCTTCACCGTGTCGCCAGCCTTGAGCGCGCTGTTGCTGCCCGAGCACTTGAGCGAAGTGGAAACCTTTTTCGTGCGCTGGCTGCGCCGCGCCTACGAGCCGGCGGTCGAATTCGCGCTCGCGCACAAGAAGGCGACACTAATCGCGATGGGCGTTCTACTGGTGCTGGCGGGTTTGGCGGCACGTCCGCTCGGATTGGAATTCCTGCCGAAACTGGAAGAAGGCAATCTGTGGATCCGCGCGACCATGCCGCAGTCGATTTCGCTGGAAGAAAGCAATCGCTATGTGAACCAGATGCGCAAGATCATCGGCAGCTATCCGGAAGTCGAG
>JBIODP010000371.1:0-2544 GCA_044445195.1 Burkholderiales bacterium
CAGATCCACGCGCACCACCGTCCACGGGCTGCTCAAACCAAGCAGATGCTGATACAAATCTTTGCTTTCCATCGCTGTTCTCCTTGGCTAGACCTGCGCGATAGCGTACCCCTTTACCCACACAAAACCCAGACGGACCAAAAAATATTTGATCAGCATGTCGATGAATGCCTCCCAATTATTGTCGCCCTAACCAAATCGTGGGAGGAAAAAATAGTGGAGCAAGGTATCGCAACCGGATCAGTCCGTATTCGTTCTGCAACTCACAGTAAGCAAATAGGTGAAGACGAATATGAAGCAAGTGTGGTCAGTACGGTCCTGCGGATTGACAAGTCACTACCTGACGCAGCTTTCAATTTGGCTTCATCGCTACTGATACAAGCATCAAACGAATTGTGGCAACGCTTGCCGAGAATCGCGCATATCGGCTTTACGTATATGCATGATCGTGATTGGAATCGCCTGTAACCAGTCAGGGAGAATTTCATATTTTTCATCCATGTGACCGGTAGCTGGAGCAATTGGCGCGACCTGTGTACCGAATGGTACACAGCTTTTCGATGTTTTGAAATAGATGTTTTGATGATTTTTTACTTTTTAAAGGAGTTACCGATGAAAGATAACACCGCAGTAGTTTCGACAAAAAGGAAACGTCGGCCACCCTATCGCGCCGCTGCGCACATTCCTCCATTTTGCGCCGTGACCCCTTCGCCTGCGGACATCATCGCACGGGTTCATGAACGCCATAAGGTGGCACTTGTTAGTAACAATTTGCGGAGAGCCGCCGAACTCTATATCAACGCTGCTTTAAACAAGAAGTTCTCGCGGATGCATGGGGGGACATTTGAATTTTCAATTTCCGCCAAGTCGGTTTTATCAATGGCGAGCTTGCCGAAATTTCATACCAAATTTCGGCTGGGCTTTTATCCAAATAAAAATGTGTTTCGGTACATGCCAAAAAAACTTTTGACAAAGGAAGGAGGAATCGATTCGGCCATGGCCTTTTCTACGGCAATGCGGAATCTGATTGGAGAATGGGATTCAGCAATGCTAACGGGGATGTTTGAGGAGGTACGCAAATACATAGATGAAACGCTGATGGCTCAGGTTGGCGAGATTCTGTCATCGGAATTGCAGGAATTGAAATTTTCGGCAGATGAGAGATATCCAATAGCGCCCGCGACATTGGCAAGTTCCATTGTGAATATAACCAAACGCATCAATGCCCTGCCCGCTACGGAACCACCCTATAGAAATCCAACGTCTTGGAGTCACGAGTCGCCAGTGCTCTTAAATGTTTAAACACTTTTATCGTTCCTGAAGACCACCCGCAAGGCGACCGGCGCTTGCGGGATTGGTCATAAAAATCGATAAAAACGTCAAATCGTCAATATTAATCAACGGAGGTAGTATGAAAAATGAATTATGCACAAATACAGCAACAACAACGCAGCAGCGTTCAGTGCAGGAATATGCACGCCACTACATTTCCGATCGCGGCTTTGCGGTGTTTCCGCTCGTCAAAAACGAGAAGCGTCCGGCGGTCAAGACCGGTTTCAAGGAAGCCAGCACGGACAGCAACCAGATTGCAAATTGGTACCCCGCCGATAGCCAGCTTAACATCGGAATCGCCACCGGCCCAGTGTCCCAAGTATGGGTTCTTGACCTTGACGTAAAGGATGGCGCGTTGGGGATGGAATCCCTAGCTGAACTGGAGCAAGAACACGGACCTTTGCCGGCAACGCTTACTTGCATCACTACGAGCGGCGGGAAACATCTATTTTTCAACTATACCGCAGCCATGAAAATCAAGAGCGGTGCCGCTATTCGTCCTGGCGTCGATGTCCGCGCTGAAGGTGGCTACGTGGTCGCAGTACCGTCCATCGTCGGCGGTCAGCCGTACAGTTGGCTAGACGAGTCAACCCCAATTGCGGATGCCCCGGAATGGCTTTTGAAAATCGTGAGTGAAGGGAAGCAAAAATCGGCTGCTTTGCAGAAATCCTCCGCACAAGGTGGCCGCAACAGCTTCATCCTTTCTGCTGCCGGAAGGCAAATGCACAAAGGCCACCCACACGATGCGGTGGTCGCGATGATGCTTGAACTGAATGAAAAATCTTGCACACCGCCCCTCGACAACGCCGAGGTCACGAGCATTGTTGATAGCGTGTTCCGCTTGTATTCCCATCAAGTGCAACCCCATCAAACGGAACTCGGCCTTGCGCAGAAAATGGCTTCGATCTATCGCGGCAAACTGCGTTATGTCGTCGAAACCCGCAAGTGGTTGCAATGGAACGGCTACATCTGGCGGCAGATCAGCGAGAACAAGGTCGTCGCACTGGCTAAAGACGTAATTAGGTTATTGCATATCGAAGCTGAAGCACTCACGGATGAAGACCGCCAAAAAGAGGCGACGAAATTCGCGTTGACGTCCGAGAGTAGGTCAGTGATCAGCAATATGATCAAAGGAATCTCTGCATAAGTCCACCAATTCATAGTTTCAAGCGTTAGAGGCTGAGACCTGAAACCGGTGAACGGGAATAGAAC
>JBIODP010000372.1:0-2541 GCA_044445195.1 Burkholderiales bacterium
ACGTGTAGCGGATTCCAGTCACCCGACAGGCGATATAGCAAGGTTTGGTTCGGATCGGTTTTTTCTTCGATCACGGCATCAGGCGCACGATCCGGCGGTGTATTGATTTCGGCGCTGGGGCCGCGGTCGCCGCCCCAGCCGCCTGCGCCCTTTACAAAACAGGTCATCTCGTTGTAGACGATTTCCTGGCCGTTTTCGTCCACAGAGCTGACGCCGAATACAACCACCGCGTTCGGATTCTTGTCGTAGGCGTGTTTGAGTTTAAACAGGTGCTTGAGTTTGGCATGCCTGGGTAACGGCTGCTTGATTTCGGTATATTGCTCGCCATGCAAAAGGCGGTCGAAGCCGAAATTCATTCCCGGCAGTTTCAACGTGCCTTCTTTCATTGTTGCCAGCAACGCGTTGGACTGCGGCATGACGCCGTAGGTCGGCAGCGGCTGAAAGTCGCCGAGTTCATAGACGAATTTTCGCTCGCTGTCATCCAGCGGGTCGCGCGCAGCGCCTACGCCTAGCGCGTAGAGAGCAAGGTCGCGCTCGTCATAGGATGATTCCAGTGTCAGTTCCTGGCTCATCGCCTCGTCAAGGTCAATGAACGCGTTGCCACCCAGTATCTTGGAATTGAATGCGGCCATCACTGCGGCAAGAGTGTCGTTGATCGTGGTCGGATGCTCGGCATCGGTGAAATCGGTGATTTTGTCCCACTTGGCGGCAATATCGTCCGGCCCGAGCGCATGGCCCTTGGCGAATGCATAGCCGCGGGTGCGCTCCCAGCGCAACTTGGCGAAATAACCGGCGCCAACCTCGAACAGGCCTTTGGTTTCCTCGCATTTTTCATGCGCCAGCCAGCCCACCAGCGGCGCGATGTATTCGGGGCTGAGGTTTTCCAGCAATTCTGCCGGCATCACCGTTTCAGTCAGCCGTGAGGCTGCGATCGGGGCGATGGTGTTGACCAGGATGTTTTTGCCGCGGCCTTCCTCGGCCAGGCAGTTTGCCAACCCAAGGATGCCAAGCTTGGCTGCACAGTAGTTGGCCTGGCCGTAATTGCCGTAGATGCCGGCGGCCGAAGTCGTCATCACGATCCGGCCATAGCCTTTTTCGCGCATGATCGGCCACGCTGCCTGGGTCACGCTTTTGGTGCCGTTCAGATGCACGCGCTGGATCAGGTTCCAGTCGTCGTCGCTCATCTTCTGGAAGCTGACATCGCGCAGGATACCGGCGTTATTGATCACAATGTCTACCGTGCCAAACGCGTCCAGCGCGCTCTTCACGATTTTGGCGCCGTCCTCAACCGAGTCGTAGTTTGCTGCCGCTTGCCCACCGAGCGCGTTGATCTCGGCGACGACCTTGTCGGCCGCATCCGACGACTTGCCGCCGCCATGCGCACTGCCGCCCAGATCGTTGACCACCACTTTGGCGCCGCGCGCGCCGAACATCAGCGCATAGCTGCGGCCCAGGCCGTTTCCAGCGCCGGTGACGATGACGACTTTGCCGTCGTAACGAAGTTGTTCAGTCATTATTTTCTAACCCTTTCTTTTTTTAATGCCGAAGCAGAAAGCCGGCTGTACAACCGGCAAGCCGGCGCGACTACGCCGATTACATCATGCGCGCGATCAGTTCTTTCATGATTTCGTTGGTGCCGCCATAGATGCGTTGCGCGCGCGCGTCTACCCAGGCACGCGCAATCGGGTACTCAAGCATGTAGCCGTAGCCGCCATGCAGTTGCACGCATTCATCCATCACGCGATTCTGCAGGTCGGAGCACCAGTATTTGGCAGTCGCGGCCGCGTCTGGGCCGAGGTTGCCCGCCAGCACCAATTCCAGGCAACGATCCACATACACCCGGCCGATTGCAATCTCGGCCTTCATCTCGGCAAGTTTAAAGCGCGAGTTCTGAAATGCCGCCACCGGCTTGCCGAAGACCTTGCGATCTTTTGTGTATTCCAGTGTCCACGACAACGCGGCTTCGGCGGCGGAAACCGCCGCTACAGCGATAATCATGCGTTCCCACGCCAACTCGCGCATCAGTGCGATGAAGCCCATGCCTTCGCTGCCCAGCAGGTTGGTGCGCGGCACGCGAACGTTTTCGAAGAACAGTTCGCAGGTATCCTGCGCCTTCATGCCCACTTTCTTCAATGGCTTGCCCTTGGTGAATCCGGCGCGATCGGCCTCGACCAATATCAGAGAGATGTCCTTTGCGCCGCCGCCGCTGTTGCCGGTGTTGACGACCACGATCACCAGATCGCTCAACAGGCCGTTGGTGATAAAAATCTTGGAGCCGTTGATGACATAGTCGTCGCCGTCGATTACGGCTCTGGTCGTAATTGCCTGCAGGTCGGAGCCGGTGCCGGGTTCGGTCATGGCGATTGCGGTGACAGTCTCGCCAGTAGCCATTTTCGGTAGCCAGCATTGCTTCTGTTCATCGCTGCCGAAGTTATTAATGTAGTTGGCCACGATGTCGGAATGCAGCGGAAAGCCGATGCCGCTGGTACCGGCGCGCGCCAGTTCTTCAAGCATGATGGCGCTGAAGAGACGGTCGGCGCC
>JBIODP010000373.1:0-2541 GCA_044445195.1 Burkholderiales bacterium
GCCCAAGCCAGTCGCCGGAACGATAGAGTGCGTCGATCACTTGATCCCAGAGCGCTTCGTAGCGGTTGGTCAGCACGCCAATTTTCGTGCGCGCGGGTTGGTCCAGCGAACGTCCTTCATACAATAGCACTGGAATGAAATGATGGTTGGGGGCCAGCAGGGTATTCAGATGCGCCAACACCATCCGGCGAAACATTTCGCGCGGAGGCAGCGGCTGCACGGAGATCGTTTCGATCGCCTCCAATGAGCGCTCCAACCCTTGTTCCATGACTGCCATCAGGATATCCTGCTTGGTCTTGAAATGATAAAACCAGCTTCCGGCCTGCATGCCGACCGCTGCGGCAATGTCGCGTACGGTGGTTTTGTCATATCCTTTTTCCCGAAATAGCTGGGCTGATTTGGCGATCAGTTCATTGCGGCGGCCCTCATCTTCAGGCTTGGGAGACTGTTCCGGTGCCTGCGGCTGAGGCGTTTTCCTGGGTGTTCTGGTTTTCAATGGTTGAGCATGCATAAGGGGTTTTATCTTCGGTTTTTGCGTCGTGTTGCCTATTTTACTGCGAGCCCTGTCGAATGGATGGAATGCACTCCGTTCAATGGCATGGCGGCAGCCCCATAATTTGCCGCGCTTCATGCACGTTGGCTACCTCGCGTCCGGCGTTGCGCGCATAACGCGCCATGACCTCGATCAGTTGTTCGTTCGAATTCGCCTTGCTGCCGTCCGGCAAATAGAAAGTATCTTCCAGTCCGGTGCGCAGATGGCCTCCCAATTCCGCAGCGCGTTGATGCAACGGCCAGATGGTGCTGCGGCCAATCGCCGTTACCTGCCAATCGCTGCCGGCGGGAATCAATCCGATCAATATCGGCAGCAAGGCAGGGTCGGCCGGCATGCCGGATTCCACGCCCATGACAAAGTTGTAGTGAGCCGGGCCTTTGTGCATGCCGGTTTTTACAAACATGTCGACACAACGCACGATCCCGACGTCAAAGCACTCGAATTCCGGCAATGTTCCGGTTTCCCGCATGGCGGAAAGGAAGGCGCCGATTTTTCCGACCGGGTTATCGAACAGCATCGGTTGCCACGCCCAGGCGCCTGCAGAAGTGGCTTTGAGGTAATTGAGCGAACCGGCGTTGCAGGCGGCCACCTCTGGATGAATGGCCTGCATGCAAGCCAAGGGCCCGCTGATGTCGGGGCCGACGACGCCGGTGGATTGATTGAAGATGACGCCCGGACAGGCTTCGCGGATAGCCTGAGCGATTTCGCTGGCAACTTGCGGCTCCCATGAAGGGAAGCGCCCCATGCCAGGTTGCTGGTTACGGAAATGCACATGCATCACCGTTGCCCCCGCATCAAATGCTTTTTTCGCCTCAAGGGCCATTTGTTCCGGCGTCACCGGAACAGGATGCTGCTCGGGGTCGGTCAATACGCCGGTCAAGGCGCAGGTGATAACGGCTTTCTGGTTCATGTTCGACACCTTTCGCTAGGTGGCTCTGGCCGGTGCAGCCAAAGGGTTGGAAATAGTTGGAAATACAATTGCCTTAGTGTAGACCGGCTTTATTATTAAAGCAACCGATTGATTGAATTTGCAAAAATGTTGAAATCATTATTTGATTAAAGCAAGCGATTGATT
This sequence comes from Burkholderiales bacterium, assembly GCA_044445195.1. Taxonomy (GTDB): domain Bacteria; phylum Pseudomonadota; class Gammaproteobacteria; order Burkholderiales; family Burkholderiaceae_D; genus PKWO01. The sequence continues at coordinate 1,629 of JBIODP010000373.1, forward strand.
TAATATGACCGCATTGAATACACTGGTCAATTCCAGCGCGCGAGTCAATATGCAATTCAAACAGAATAACAGGCAGGAGACTTTGCTTGATGAACAATGACCTATTGCTGGAAATACGCGATCATGTAATGTGGCTGACCATCAATCGCGTCGAGCGGCGCAATGCGATCAACGCCAATGTTCTGCATGGAATCCGGCAAGCGCTGGAAGATGCCGACAAGGATAAAAGCATGCGCGCGGTGGTGATTACCGGCGCCGGCGACCGCGCTTTTTGCTCGGGCGCCGACCTGCAGGAGCCATCCTTTACATTCGATTATTCCGAACCGCATCAATGGATGGCCGATTTGATGCGCCAGGCCCGGCGCTCCACCGTGCCGTTAATCGCCAGGGTAAACGGCGCCTGCATGGCCGGCGGCATGGGGTTGCTCGCCATGTGCGACATGGCCGTAGCCGCGCGCAACGCTACTTTCGGCCTGCCGGAAGTGAAAGTCGGCATATTTCCGGCACAGGTGTTGTCGGTCTTGCAGCATCTGGTGCCGCGTCGCGTGTTGGTCGAGATGTGCATCACAGGCGAGCCACTGGATGCGGGGCAAGCGCTGGCATATGGGCTGATCAACCACCTGGCCGACGAGGATATCGCCAGCAGTATCGACATCAAGCTGGATTGGCTGCTGGGGCGGCTACTGGACAAATCTCCATCGGCTATCCGGCGCGGCTTATATACATTGAAGCAGATCGAGGCGCTGCCCTTCGAAGCGTCGATGGCGTTCACCGAAAGCCAGATCGGCCTGTTCGCGCTGACGGAGGATTGCCGGGAAGGGATAGCGGCATTTCTTGAAAAACGCAAACCGGCGTGGCCGGGCCGTTGATCGACGTTTATCGCTTAACCGAAAAGAGATTATGTATACAACAC
>JBIODP010000374.1:0-2540 GCA_044445195.1 Burkholderiales bacterium
CCTGCATCGCTTTCGCACAACGCGCCGCTTCCGCCAGTTGCGCCTGGGCGTCATTATTCGGATACGGACTTTGCGAAGCGGCAACCGCCGGCGATGCAACAACTTGTCCGGCAGGTGTCGGCTGCGGTTGTCCGGGCGCTCCGGCAGGCGTTACAGCAGTCGGCGCAGAATTCGGCGCAGCAGTCTGTGCAGCCAGTGCCTTAGCCTGCGCCAATGCCGCTTGCACCAGCTTCGGGTCGGGCGTCGGTTTCAAGCCCCAGTTGCGGTCGTCGGTCGGGCATAACATGTTCGCCAGCCTTGCTTCGGCGGCATTGGTCTTCGGCCTGGTAATATTAACGAACACGGTGGAGCGTTGCGGCCTGGCTGCCTGGTTAGTCGCTGGAAAGCCGCGCTCGACCGCATCCATCATGGATGCGGCTGCCTTGGTTGAATCATCCCGCCCGTTATACTGGTCTATATCCTCCAGCCAGCGCTTCTCGACGCCGGAAGCCCCGCGCGCGGTCACCCAGGCATCGCGCCGCTTAGCCAATGACTCGCCCAGCGCCTCCAGCATATCCGGGTCGATCGCCGCCATTTGGTGCGCAGTCAACGGGTCGCTCGGCAATGCTTCGCCGGCGTCGTCCGTTCCCGCCAATTCGTATGCGTCCATGAAGCCTTAAATAAAAAAACCCCGCACGCGGCGAGGCTGAAAATAGTGGAAAACGCGTAAAACAAAAAACTTTCGGCAGAAGTCAAATAAACTTCTCGACCATAAATTGATTACCCCCATCATATCGGCATTTGTCCGCCAGCGCATCCAAATGTCGACGAAAGGCCTGACGCTTCATCTACCCTGAAGCCCTGAAACCATCGGGCGTCCCTATCCGGCCGTCACGGCATCTACTGGCATAAATGAGATATATGATGTAATGTATTGATAAGGCCCGCCGACGCGGGAGTAAAACACTAAGAACACTACGGAGAAAGGGTTATTTCCCTCATGGACAGACTGGAAGCTTTCAAAAGCATCGCAACCGAAGCCGCCCGCGGAGAACTGATCTTTCCGACCAACGTCAATGCGTCGCTCAAGCTGCAGCAAGCGTTGGATGAGCCCGACTGCCCGATGGACACTGCAGCCAGGCTGGTGCAGGCCGAGCCGCTGCTGGCGGCGCGCGCCGTCGCCATCGCCAACTCCGTGGCCTACAACCGCTCCGGCAACGAAATCACCAACGTCCGCACCGCCATCATGCGGCTCGGCTTTCAAACTCTGCGCACGCTGGTCGCAGCCTTGATCGTGCGCCAGTTCGGCAGCATGAACACAACACCCGAATTGCGCACCAAGGCGGCGAAATTATGGGAACACACCGCGCATGTGGCGGCGTTAGCCCAAGTCATCGCCAAGCGCGTCACCCATGTCGATCCGGAAACCGCCATGTTTGCCGGCATCATGCATGAAATAGGCGGATTTTACCTGCTGTCCCGCGCCAAGGACTACCCAGGCCTGCTCGACGGCGATCTGGAAGACTGGGTCGAATACGGCGAAACAAAAATCGGGCGTTGCGTGTTAAAACAGCTGTCGGTTCCGGATGCAGTCACAGAAGCAGTCGAGGCGTTATGGTACGGCTTTCGCACGCAGCCTCCGATAACCCTGGGCGACACGCTGCTGCTCGCCAACGACCTGGCCCCGGTTGCCTCGCCATTGCAACCGCATGTTGGCGCAACCGTCCAGCAGCCGGAAGCAGCCATCGACTTCGCCGTCGGCAACGACACGCTGGCCGGCATCCTGGAAGAATCCGCCGAAGAAATTCAATCGCTGACTGCCGCGCTGCTGATGTAGCGCGCCACCGGAGAATCACCCAAACTCACGCAAACGGCTTGACTCCGATTAGCCACTGATGACCGAAAGCGGCAAACAACGCCCAGGCCGGCACGCCGATTCCCACCACCAGCAAGTCCCGCCCAATACCCGATGCAGGATAGCTGACCCCTGCCGCGCGGTCACGTCGGCGCGCCGTGGCGAAGCAGGCGATAGACCAGATCAGGAACGCCCCGAACAACACCACATCGGCAAGCGTCCCATTTGCCGCTAAATGCGCCAGCGCCCAGACCTTTACCCCTGCCACCATCGGGTGCCCGATTTTTGCCTTGAAATGGTTTCCGGGCACATAGGCCGCAACCAGAAGAATAAATGACAGCAGCATCATCGCTGCGGCAAAATGCCGCGTCCACACAGGCGGTACCCACAATACCACTGGAGCAGATCGTGCCAGGCCGAATCCCCAGATAATCAACCCGAAGCCGGCAACCGACACCAGCGTGTAAAACATCTTCCAGCGCATTTCACCCAGGCGTTCAAGCTGAGCCGCACGCCATTCGTCAGCAAAAATCCGGACCGAATGCGCACCCAAAAAAAGCATCAATCCCAAAACAAGAAATATCATGGTTCTGTCCCCATAGTTTTATTGTTTGACTACCCTTCCAATAGGCGCGACATCAAAGTAGGTCGGAAAAGCGTGTACAGCCGGGACACATAGGTAACACATGTCGGGAGACATAGGTAA
>JBIODP010000375.1:0-2538 GCA_044445195.1 Burkholderiales bacterium
CATAGTATTCTTTGGTGGCATCGGAATTAGTCAGGATGATGTCGACATGCGCGAACGTCTCGGGGCGGCCGTAACTTGCATTCGGCAAATAGAAGGCCACTATTGCGCCGGCATGGCGGGTGCATCGCTGAATTTCGATGTCGAGCAGCAAGCCGCCAAAAACCAACACCACATCCGGGCGATTCTCCGTCAACCAGGCGCGCACGGCGTCTCGAAAGATCAGCTCCTCGATTGCCGTCATCTGATTTCGCTGTTGCGAGGGCGCCTGAACGATCGTGTAGGCAACCCCGGACGCGCTCCCCTGCCAGACCGGGACAGCGTGCCCTTTGATTTTAGCGCTTGGAAGCAGGCCCTTGCCGCGCAGCAGCGCCGGAAGCCTGTCGCCCGGCGGCGCATCGAAACAGCAAGCGGTCAACGCATGGCAGGATACGCCTCGCCTGGCCAGTTGCTCCAGCATCGTGCGCATGGACAGTGCCGCCCCGCTACTAACGTCGAACAGGTTGAAGGGGTTGATAAAAGCAATCTTCAACGGCCTGGCCGGGAGTGTGGGGGTCTCGCCTGAAGTCGGGGTTTGACTTTGCATAGGGGGTACTATTTCCATCAATTCAGATCGGGGTGCCGATGAACCAGCCCAACCAGCACTTTACAATTTTGGGTATCCGGATTTGGCTGTGTTTGCGATTGCAGCATTTTCCAACCTGTGCCAGCAGGTTTTCCCTCCAAACTAAACGGTAATAACAAGATTTGAGTATGCGGCAAGATGGCTATCGACGGTCATCAGCCGAAGCGGTTCATTGATCGCTTGCGCGATCAACAGCCGATCGAACGGATCTCGGTGGATCTCGGGCAAAGTGCGGACCAACGCCGCATGAACGGAACGCACGGGCAATTCGCGGAACCCGCTCAATTCAATCTCTGCAACGAGACGATCTACGTCAACATCCAGCTTTCCCAATCCTGCCTTAATCGACGCCTCCCAAATACTCGCCGCACTGACAAAAACGTCGTCAGCGTCAAGTATCATCTTGCGCGCCTCTTTGCCAAGATTGCGGCTATCCATTACAGCCCAAATGAAAATATGGGTATCAAGCAGCAAACGCATCAACGCCCCTCAAACACCGCAATAACGTCATCTGGAAGCGGCGCATCAAAATCGTCTGAAATCCGAATTTGCCCCTTTAATCCACCAAAACGCCGATTGGTCTTGGCGAAGTCCATTGGAACCAAGCGAGCGGCAGGCTTTCCGGCCTTCGCGATGATAATTTCTTCACCACTGGCTGCTGCATCGACCAATCGGGAAAACTGTGTTTTAGCTTCGTGGATGTTGACTGTTTGCATAACCACTCCTTATGGACTAGGACTAAGCTTAGTCCATTCTGAATTTTGCGTCAAGGTTTTCCTCGATCATCAATATCCGGTTTTACGACAAGATAACAGGTCACGTCTTGGACGCCTGAAACACACTTAAATCAGGATACCGATAAAAAAGCCCCGCCCCCTTGTGAGGGGCGGGGCTTTTACTTTATTGCCTGTTTTTGCCTGTTGTTTCCTGGCTCGCCCGGACTCCGCCTTGCGGCTTGGTCCGGGTTATGCGACAGTACTATGCCAGAACGACGTGGCCAGAAGTCAGCGATGCGTTGACAGTCACGGTGTGAACGCCAACCAACTCAACCAAAGAGTCGCCAGCTGCCAGAGTGCCGTTACCAGCGGCAACCGATTCGATGATGTAAGTATTGCCGCCGTACTGGAACGACGTGGCGCTGTGCGCAACCGTGGAAGCCAATGCATCTGCATTTGCCACCGCCGCTGCCAGGTTAGCCAACGCCGAGATTGCTGTCTGTTGCACCGCGGTTACTTCCACCGCCGACGCTGCATCGGCGAATGTAATGATATCGCCGGTGACAGCACCATGAATAACCGTATTTGGCGCAACCGTTGACGCTTGCACCGTGCCGACATTGATTTGATCGATGCCGGTCGTTGCGGTGTGCGCGCCCAATGTCACGGTTGCCGCGTAGGTAGCAGCAGAACCGGCGGACAAATCGATCAGGTTGGAACCCGTGCCCACAGTAACAGCCACCACGCCGGCGGTAGAACCGTCGACGATATAGTCGTTGCCGTTGCCGACGGTGATCGAATCGGCCTCTCCGGCGTTGGCGCCGGTCAGTCCGAGGTTGATATGCGCGCTGTCGGCGCCGGCGTTAACCGTCGTGCCGGTTGCGGCATCGCCGCCAATATTATTTTCCGATGGAGCGTTGGTATCGGAGCCGAACGCCACGCCTTTGCCGAGAGTCAACGAATTCAAATTGCTATCGCTCTGGAAAGCACCGACTGTCGCTGTACCGGTGCCGGTATTGCTGATCGACACGATATGACCGGTGATGCCATCGAGATTGTCGACTGACGAATTACCGGTGCCGGTAAAGGTCAGGGAACCCAGGTTGGCGTCGGTGAAGTTGGTGATCGCAACGGTATGGCTGCCGGTGTTGTTGAGGGTGAACGCGGTGGCTTGCGTCGATGTCTCGTTCAACGTTCCAA
>JBIODP010000376.1:0-2508 GCA_044445195.1 Burkholderiales bacterium
AATGTCTGCCGGTATCTGTTCTACTTTGAATTTTTCGCCAGCGACAACTTTATATTGTTTGCCACCGGTTTTTATGACCGCGTACATGTGAAACCTCATTAAATAAATTAAGGGACTTTTTTTTACCTCGATACATTCAAACTGCGTAAAGAATCGGGAAAACCCCAAATTATACATGGACTTAGCGTCTCAGTCAAAAGGAGTTGACATGATTAAAAAAATAGGGCGTTTTGGCGCATTTGCTTGAACTTTACTTGACCATAAGTGAATATAAGTTTCCATTTTGACATTTTTGTGGAGAATTTCAGTCTTTTCCATAGCCCTGAAAATATCAAATCGACATTGGAACACTGCCAGACAGGCTTGCCGTCGTATAATTCCCCCCATCAACCAACCTTGCGGGTATTACCTTGTCTGCTGCTGCCAATCATTCCGAGAGCGCCATTAACCAATTCATCACCGCCGATATGGATGCGGTCAACACACTGATCCGCAAGGAGCTGTACTCCGAGGTGCCTCTGGTTAACCAGATTGCGGAATATATCATCAGCGCCGGCGGCAAGCGTATCCGTCCGGTACTGGTCTTGTTGACGGCGAATGCCTGCGGCTACCGCGGCACCCATCATCACCGGCTGGCTGCAGTGATTGAATTCATCCACACGGCGACCCTGTTGCACGACGACGTGGTCGACGAATCGTCACTGCGACGCGGGAGGAAGACCGCGAATGCGCTGTTTGGCAATGCGGCGGCGGTACTGGTTGGGGATTTCGTCTATTCGCGCGCGTTCCAGATGATGGTCTCGGTGGGCGATATGCGCGTCATGCAAATACTCGCAGACGCGACCAACGTCATTGCCGAGGGCGAAGTGCTGCAATTGCTTAACATGCACGACCCTGACGTAACCGAAGCCCGCTATTTGCAAGTCATCCGTTCCAAGACGGCAAAACTGTTTGAAGCCGCTGCCGAACTTGGCGCCCTGATAGCAGGTGTCTCGACAGTGGAAGTGGAAGCATGCGCCGAGTACGGCCGCTCTCTCGGCACCGCCTTTCAACTGGTAGACGATGTGCTCGATTATTCGGGCGTTGCTGCGGATATCGGCAAAAATGTCGGTGACGACTTACGCGAAGGCAAGCCCACCTTGCCGCTCATTTATCTGATGCAGAACGGCACAGCCGAGCAACGGATGCTGGTGCGCACCTGTATCGAAAACGGCGATGAAAAACACTTTGACGACATCCTGACAGCGATTGCCGGTTGCGGAGCGCTGGATTACACTAAAAAACAGGCTGAAATGGCAGCGCGCCAGGCTGCCAATGCGATCGCCGTGCTGCCCAATAGCCAGTTCAAGGATTCTTTGCTACAATTATCTGCTTTCGCGGTGGATCGCAACCACTAAGCCATCGCTGATTGCCTGTTCGGCAAACGGGGTGTAGCTTAGCCTGGTAGAGCGCTACGTTCGGGACGTAGAGGCCGGAGGTTCGAATCCTCTCACCCCGACCATTGAAGCAGGTATATCAAGGGTCTTGGCAGTAGTGAGCAGCCACTAACGGCATAATTTGCGATGTGCCACAGGTCTTTGATTTCCTCCCTCTCCTTAGCAATAAAATTTTCATTCAGGCCCTATTCAGACCCTATTGTCGATAGGGTCAACCGCACCAATTCATCGTTGGATAAATGGAAATTCGCACGGTTTGTGCGCGTGTTCATGCGCGTTCCTCAGGCTGAATGGCTGTTTTCATTGGGCACCTTTGGCCTAAAATTTGCTTACAGGATAGATTCTCGGCAAGAAACTTTCCAGGAGAGCAAAATCATGGATATTACCGTCCCGCTAAAAGTCGATACCTTTTTGCCATACATGCGCGATGTCGGGCTTTGCGAGCAATCCTTGCATGAGCTGAATCTGATGTGGCGCATGATCGAATCGTCTGCCAAAATGAATTGCCCGCTGGAGGCAAAGGCTATTCTCCCCACTATGGCGGCAACCCGTGCCGGCTTCAACCGGCTGGAACAGGAGCTGGTTGCAAGCCTGGTGCGGGAAAAGCTCGCCAACGTGCTGGACGAAATCGGCACCAAGGCGCAATACGTGATCGATATCGTGGTACGCAATTTGTATGAGCGCACTGCCGACATCGGGTTTCTGGCTACCGATAGCGAACTGTGCGCATTCGCTGCCGGGCTGCACGACGAGCGGGATGCAATACGGCTGCGGCTACGCGCCTACGCCAGCAAATACACCGTATACGATGAAATAATCATGCTGGATGCGACCGGCAATGTGCTGATGCAAATCGACGAGGCAACGCCATTGCAAAGCAGCGTCGATCCCCTGATCGCGCAAACGCTGAGCTCGGACACCTACGTTGAAACCTTCCGCGCCAGCGATCTGCGCCCGGGAAAACAACAGGCGCTGATCTACTCGCGCCGCATGCTGCATCCCGATACCGGCGCGGTGGTCGGCGTACTCTGCCTGTGTTTCCATTTCGAGCAGGAAATGCAGGGTATATTTC
>JBIODP010000377.1:0-2492 GCA_044445195.1 Burkholderiales bacterium
GCGCCATTCAAGGAATGCATAGGCTTCCTTGTGGCTGAGCAGTTTGTGTTCGCGGATCGCCTTGCGCACTTCGTCATGGTTGCGATCGGTACAGGCGCACACAGCCTTGGTCTTGGGGGTTTCCTGAAAACTGCTGCCGACCGTGGAGAGCAGGATCTGCTCGACCAGGCCGGTGCAGGATCCGCAGGAACTGGCAGCCTTGGTATGTTTTTTTACGTCGTCTACCGTGAACAATCCCTTGTCCTTGATGGTTTTGACGATGGTGCCCTTGCATACGCCATTGCAACCGCATACCTCGTCGCTGTCTTTCATCGACATCGCGCGGCTTTGCCCCTGCACGCCGCCGTCGCCGACACTCGATTCCCCGAACATGATATGGTCGCGCAGGTCGCCCAGCTTGCGGCCTTCCCTGAGCAGCTTGAAGTACCAGGCGCCGTCGGTGGTATCGCCGTACAGGCAGGCGCCGACCAACTGGTCGTCCTTGATGACCAGCTTCTTGTAGATGCCGCCGGCTGGATCGGAGAGAACAATCTCTTCGCTCTGGTCGCTGCCCATGAAATCACCAGCCGAAAACAGGTCGATGCCGGTCACCTTCAGTTTGGTGGACAAAACCGATCCATGATAGCGGCCGATACCCATCTGCGCCAGGTGGTTGGCGCATACCCGGGCCTGCTCGAACAAAGGCGCCACCAGGCCGTAGGTCACGCCACGATGGCTGACGCATTCGCCTACCGCATAGATGCGCGGATCGTAGGTTTGCAAGGCATCGCTCACCACGATGCCGCGGTTGCAATGAATACCAGCCGCTTCAGCCAATGCGCTATTGGGGCGGATGCCGACCGCCATCACGACCAGGTCTGCCGGAATTTCTGTGCCGTCCTTGAAGCGCACTGCGCAAGCTTCTCCCGATTCGTTGCCGACGATTTCGGCAGTCGATTGCCCGAGCATGAAACGCAATCCACGTTCTTCCAGCGAGCGCTGCAAGAGTTTTCCGGCAGTCGTGTCGAGCTGGCGTTCGAGCAACCAGTCGGCAAGGTGAACCACGCTCACATCCATGCCTCGCAGCTTGAGGCCGTTGGCCGCTTCCAGGCCCAGCAAGCCGCCGCCGATCACCACCGCATGGCGCTTGATGCGTGCCGTTTCGATCATCGTTTCGGTATCGTGGATGTCGCGATAGCCGATCACGCCTTTCAGATCCTTGCCGGGGATAGGCAGAATGAAAGGGGTGGAACCGGTGGCGAGCAACAAGCGATCGTACGGCGTGCTGCTGCCGTCGTCTGCAATTACCATCCGGCGCACACGATCGATCTTGGTGATTGCGCATCCCATGCGCAGGCAAATACCGGCATCGTCATACCATGCCTGGGGATTCAAGACGATGTCCTTGAAGTCCTGTTCGCCAGCCAGCACGGGCGACAGCAGGATGCGGTTATAGTTGGGATGCGGTTCATTGCCGAACACGGTAATGTCGTACATGTCGGGCGCGATGGCGAGCAACTCCTCCAGTGTGCGAATACCCGCCATGCCATTGCCGATGACAACCAGTCTGGGTTTGTTTTTCATGATGAGTTTCCTGCGTTAATTATTTATACGCGCGGGTTTATACGCGCGCTGCGGCAACTGACCAATTAGTGCGCCAATGGTCTTTGACGCCGGAGAGGCTGACCCAGCCCAACACGGCGAGAAAGGAAAATAACCATAGCCCCATCGAATAATCGCCGGTGGCCTGTTTGATTGCGCCGAGGCTGGCGGCCAATGCAAAACCGCCGACTCCGCCCGCCATTCCGATGAGACCGGTCATTACCGCAATTTCCTTGCTGAAGCGTTGCGGCACCAACTGGAATACCGCGCCGTTTCCCAAGCCGAGGCAAAACATCGCCAGAATGAACAGCAGCAGGGCGCCAATTGAACCGCCGACATGAAATCCGGCGGTGGCAATCAGCAACGCAGTGGCTGCGTATACCATCAGCAACGACTTGGTTCCGCCGATGCGATCCGCCAGTACGCCGCCCAACGGGCGCATTACCGAGCCGGCGAACACGCAAGCGGCTGTCGCCCATCCTGCGGTTTTAGGGTCGAAACCGAACTGGTCGTGAAAATAACCTGGCAAGGCGCTGGCAAATCCGGAGAATCCGCCAAACGTAAGAGCATAGAAGAACATAAACAGCCAGGCATCGCGGCTGGTGAGCATGCGCGCATAATCGGCAAGGCGCTTTTGCTGGAAGTGACCCGGGGCATCTTTGGCGAATCGCGCATAGCAGATCAGCACCAGCACCAGCGGAATGCAGGCGATGCCGAAAACATTCTGCCAGCCCAATGCTATGGCAAGAGCCGGAGCAAATAAAGCTGCCATCACGGTGCCGGAATTTCCAGCGCCTGCGATTCCCATCGCAGTGCCTTGATGCTGCGGCGGATACCAGCGCGAAGCCAGCGGCAGCGCTACAGCAAACGACGCGCCGGCGATGCCGAGGAACAGGCCGAGCAGCAGCACC
>JBIODP010000378.1:0-2451 GCA_044445195.1 Burkholderiales bacterium
CTGCAGCGTAAAGTAATTTTGGGCAACCGCGGCAGCCAGGGTTTGTTCCGCTTGCGCGTATTCGGCCCGGCGCGCATTGACCTCGCCAAGCGCTGCGCCGATCATGGCTCTGTGCTTGCCCCACCAGTCGAAGTCATATTGGGCGCTTACCGTCACTGTTGTTTCGTTATAGTAGGAGCCGCCTATCGGCGGCGGATAAAAGCCATCGGCGGAGTACAGGGTCCGGCCGGTGGTGGCATTGAGGCCGGCATTCGGGCCTTTCTCGCTGATGTCGCGCTGTAGTGCCGCGCGTGCCGAGCCGATGCGCGCAGCCGCAGCCTGCAGGGTGGGGCCGTCCTTCAGCGCTTGCGCCATCAGCCGGTTCAATTGCGGGTCGCCGTAGCGAGTCCACCATTGCGCCTGCGGCCAGCCTTCGCGCGCCAACTTGATGTTTGCTGCAAGTTGAGCGCGCGCCATGTCTTGCTGCGGCAGCACGTCATGTTCGGCCGGAATGCCGGCGCACCCGGCCATTGCCAGCAGCAACGCGCAGGTGGAGAGCGCTGTAGCCGGCAACGCCAGCATCGGTAGCGCCGAGCGGCGCCCCGGTCCGAAAAGTCGGTTCGTATGATTATTCGATGACGGCATGGTCGATATTTTGAGGAATATTTTTCTTTGGCGGCCCGATCAACAGCAGCAACGGGATCACCAGCAGGGTCAGGATCAGCATCAGCCGAAAATTGTCGAGGTAGGCGATCATCGATGCTTGCCGCGTGATCTCATTATTCAGGGAAGTCAGGCCAACGCTGTTGCCCAAATTATAAAAGGCGGCAATTGCCGGATCGAAAAACCCCTGGCTACCGAGATTGACCTGCTCCGCCAGCGAGGCGTGAGCAACCTGGGTGTTACGCACCAGCAGGGTTTGCACCAGCGAGATGCCGATGCTGCTGCCGATATTGCGGATCAGGCTATACATGGCCGTACCCTGCGAGCGCATCTCAGGCGACAAGGTAGCGAAGGTGGCCGCGCTTAACGGCACAAATACCAGTCCCAGCCCAAAGCCTTGAATCACGCCAGGCCAGATGACGTTGCTTTGCGATAGTACCAGCGTGTACGAAGTCATTTGCCACAGGGAAAATGCCGTGATGCCGAAACCGGCAGTTAACAACAGCCGCAAATCGACCTTTCCCACCAGGCGCCCGACTATCATCATCGATAACATGGTTCCCAGACCACCGGGTGCGGTCGCCAGACCGGTGGCCTGAGCGGAATATCCCATCAGATTTTGCAGCAAGGTCGGCATCAGCGCGCGCGTGGCGAACAACACCATGCCGACAATGAAAATGAACAATAGTCCAATCAGGTAATTTCGGTTTTTCAGCAAGCGATAATCGATAAAGGATTTGCCGGCCGGACTCAGCATCGTATGCGCAATGAAATAGGCAAAACCGATCGTCATGGCGATCGCCTCTATCCATGTTTCGAGCGAGGCGAACCAATCGTTCTGCTCGCCGCGGTCCAGCAGCATTTGCAGCGCGCCGACTGCAAGGCTCAGGGTGGCGAAGCCGAACATGTCGAAGTGCATGCCGCGCACGCCCGGCGTCCGCTTGATGTATTTCCAGATGCCGTAGAAAGCCACTATGCCGACCGGCACATTAATAAAAAATACCCAGCGCCAGTTATAGCTGTCGGTCAGCCAACCGCCTAAAGTGGGTCCGAGAATAGGCCCGACCATCACCCCCACGCCCCACACCGCCATGGCCGAGCCATGCTTCTCGCGCGGGTTGATATCCAGCAAGACCGCTTGCGACAACGGCACCAGCGCTGCGCCGAACACGCCTTGTAGCAGGCGGGCGAGCACGATCTGCGCCAGCGAGCCGGACATGCCGCATAGCACCGATGCAATGGTAAAGCCGGCGACCGAAAACAGGAAAACGCCTTTTTGGCCGAAGCGGTCGCATAACCAGCCGGTCAACGGCGTGGCGATCGCTGCAGCGACAATATAAGATGTCAGCACCCAGGTAATTTGATCCTGCGACGCCGACAAGCTGCCTTGCATGTGCGGCAGGGCGACATTTGCAATCGTGGTATCGATCGCTTGCATGATGGTTGCCAGCATGATCGATATGGTGATCATGACGCGGTTGATGCCGTCTCCCCGGCTATTTGTCAGGGCGGCGTTGCTTGCATTGCTCATGATGCCGGTTTGGCAATGCAATGCATGGCGTCAACAAAAAGAGGGATCGGGTATTGCAAAATATAAGGTCTCTAATTATTAGATGTCTAAGTATAATTGTATTATAATTTACCTTGATCGACAAGATTTTGGAATTTCGCAAAGATCGTTGCCGAACCGGATCTGCTTCTCCAGATGGGCGAGCAGCGCCAAACGTAAAATAGATAGATATCTTATAATCAGAAAGCTATGATGTTGAATACGCTTGAAGAGCGCTTTTCCGGTGCATTGCATAACAC
>JBIODP010000379.1:0-2447 GCA_044445195.1 Burkholderiales bacterium
AGGGGATTCTTTTCTCCGAACCGGCATTAAGATAACGCATCGACTTTACCCCATCGCCTCTATCAGGGCGACGATCTCCTCGCCGTAGGTCTCCAGTTTTTTTTCGCCCACGCCGGTTACGCCGCGCAGATCGCCCAAGGTCCCTGGTCTGGCCTTGGCAATTTCGCGCATGGTGGCGTCATGGAAAATCACATAGGCGGGCACGTTATGTTTGCGCGCAGTTTCCACACGCCACCAGCGCAGTTTGTCGAACAATGCCTGCTCGGCTGCCGACAAGCCCGATTCGACGTACCCCTTCGGTTTGGCGCTGCTGCGTTTTTGCCTGACCGGTTTTTGATATTGCCGCATCTGTATCTGCTGGCCGCCGCGCAACACCGGGCGCGCCTGATCGGTCAATTTCAGCGCGTTATACGAATCGTAATCCACTGCCACCAGACCAAGCGCAATCGCCTGGCGCAAAATGGCGCGCCACTCGACTTCGCTGCGGTCGGAGCCGATGCCGAAGGTGGATAGCTGCTCATGCCGCCATTGTTTGGTCTTGTCCGAATCGATCCCGCGCAATATATCGATCACATGACCGGCGCCGAAGCGCTGGTCGACCCGATAGATCGCGGACAACAGTTTTTGCACCGGCACGGTGGCGTCGAACGACATCGCAGGGTTAAGGCAAGAATCGCAATTGCCGCAGGGCGATGCAGCCTGGCCGAAATATTCCAGCAGACGCACGCGGCGGCAAGAGAGCGTTTCGCATAAGCCGAGCATCGCATCGAGCTTGACGCCTTGCACGCGCTTGAAGGTTTCGTCAGCCTCCGATTCGTCTATCATGCGGCGCTGCTGCACCACGTCCTGCAAGCCGTAGGCCATCCATGCATTGGCCGGCGCGCCATCGCGGCCGGCGCGGCCGGTTTCCTGATAATAGCCTTCTATGCTCTTGGGCAGATCCAGATGGGCGACAAAGCGCACATCGGGCTTGTCGATGCCCATGCCAAAGGCAATCGTGGCAACCATCACAATGCTTTCTTCGCGCAGGAAGCGAGCCTGGTTGCTGGTACGTTGCGTCATTTCCATGCCGGCATGATACGGCAAGGCGACGATGCCGCTTTCATTCAGGAATGCCGCCGTTTCCTCAACCTTTTTACGCGACAGGCAATACACGATGCCGGCATCGCCCGCATGTTCGCTTTCAATAAAATCCAGCAACTGCTTGCGGCCGTTGGCCTTTTCCACGATCTGATAGCGGATATTGGGCCGGTCGAACGAAGAAACGAATTGCAACGCGTCTTCAAGCTGCAGGCGGTGGGCGATTTCCGTGCGGGTTTGCTGATCTGCGGTAGCCGTCAACGCAATCCGCGGCACTGACGGAAAGCGCTCATGCAATACCGACAGCTTGATGTATTCGGGGCGGAAATCGTGCCCCCATTGCGATACGCAATGGGCCTCGTCGATGGCAAACAAGCCGATTTTCGAAGATGCCAGCAATTCCAGGCAACGCGGCGTCATCAAGCGCTCGGGCGCGATGTAGACCAGATCGAGTTCGCCGCTACGCACCTTGCGTTCGATGCGCGATGCTTCTTCATAGGTTTGGGTCGAATTGAGAAAAGCCGCGCGCACGCCAACCTCGGCTAACGCATCGACCTGGTCTTGCATCAAGGCGATCAACGGCGAAATCACCACGCCGACGCCTTGGCGCAATAGCGCCGGAATCTGGTAGCACAAGGATTTGCCGCCGCCGGTAGGCATCAATACCAGCGCATCGCCGCCGCTTGTCACATGGTTCACAATCTCGGCCTGATGCCCGCGAAAAGAGGGGTAGCCGAATACGGTTTGCAGCAGGTGCAGAGCCTGCCTGTAATGCGGTAGGTGCGGTTCTTCAGGCATCGCGGCAGCTAATCAATGCAACAACCCCAGGTTGACGCCGGCCAGCAGGAAAATACCCAGGGCGGCGCGATAAATCACAAAAGGCCAGGTCGAGAACTTCTCCAGAAACCGCATCAGGCCCCATATCGCGCAAAAAGCCGAAATGCTGGCCACCACGATGCCGAATAGCAGAATGGCCCAAGCTTCCTGCGGAATGTGGGCATGGTATAGCGTCCATAATTCCTTCAGGCCGGCAAGCGCAATCGCCGGCAATCCCAGCAAGAAAGAAAAGCGCGCCGCTTCTTCGCGCGTGAAATTCATAAACAAGGCCGCAGTCAAGGTCGAGCCCGAGCGCGACACGCCGGGGATCAATGCACCAACCTGGGCCACGCCAACCACCAGCGCATCGCGCAGGCGCATGCCGTCCACGCGGCGCAAATGCTTGCAACTCACCTCGGCCAGCGCCAGCAGTGCCGCCATAACGAGGCAGGAAGCGCCGATCACATTGAGGCTGCGCAACGGCGAGTTGCAGGCGTTCAGTATGGGGGACAGCGCCACCCCGGCAATGACGATTGGAATGGTGGCCAGCA
>JBIODP010000380.1:0-2426 GCA_044445195.1 Burkholderiales bacterium
GCGCTGAGCGAACGGATCAAAACTTACTGCTGTGGCTGGCATTCGGCAGTGGGGCTTTCCGACGCGCTCCTGGCCCAAAAAATACGCGACGACGGCATCGACATTCTGATCGACCTTTCGGGACACACCGCGCATAACCGTCTGCCGATGTTCGCCTGGAAACCGGCGCCGGTGCAGGTTAGCTGGCTGGGCTATTTCGCCACCACCGGGGTGGCCGCGATAGATTACCTGATCGCCGACCCCTGCTCCCTGCCGGAAGCAGAGGAAGCCAATTTCACTGAAACAATATGGCGGCTACCGGAAACCCGGCTCTGTTTTACGCCGCCCGATGTGAATGTGGAAGTATCGCCCCTCCCCGCTTTGGCAAATGGAAATGGCCACATTACCTTTGGTTGTTTCAATAACCTGGGAAAGATGAACGATGCGGTAATGGCGCTGTGGGCAAAACTGTTGCATGCGGTACCGCAAAGCCGCTTGTTCCTGAAAGCCAGGCAACTGAACGATGCTGCGGTGCGGCAAAGCGTGCTGCAAGGTTTTGCCGTCCATGGCATAGCCGCAGACCGGCTGGTCTTAGAGAGTTCTTCTCCCCGTGCAGCCTACTTGTCCGCCTACCACCGGGTGGACATCGCGCTCGACCCGTTTCCATTTCCCGGCGGCGCCACCACCGCTGAAGCCTTATGGATGGGCGTGCCGGTACTGACCATGGCGGGGGAGCATTTCCTGGCACGCCAGGGCATGAGTCTGCTGAGCAACGCCGGCCTGCCGGAATGGGTCGCCGCCGACGCCGCCGATTATGTGGCGCGGGCGGTGTCCTATGCCGGCGACCTGCAGCGCCTGGCAGCGTTGCGTAAAGGCTTGCGTCAACAGGTATTGGCTTCGCCGCTCTTCGACGCTCCGCGCTTTGCCCGTCATTTCGCAACAGCCCTGCGCGGCATGTGGACAGAATGGTGCAATCGGCGCAACCAACCGCGACAACACACGGGGCAAGTAGCCGGCGATTTGTTGACGTCCGCCGTGGCACTGCACAAGCAGGGCAAGCTCGACCAGGCCGAGGCGCTTTACCTGGATTTATTGAAGACAGACCCGCGCCATGCGGATGCGCTGCAATATCTGGGCATGCTGAACGCTCAAAAAGGACAGCCTGATGCCGCCATTGCCTATTTTCAGCAAGCGCTGGCAAGTGCGCCGCAGCATTTTGCCGCGTTGAGCAACCTGGGAAAGGCCTTGCAGGATAGCGGGCAACTTGATGAGGCGGTGGCAAGTTTCCGGCGTGCGCTGCAAATCAAATCCGATTCTGCCGAAGTGTACAGCAACCTGGGTAATGCCCTGCATCGCCTGGGGCAATTCGATGACGCGCTGGCAAGCTGCCGCCGGGCGCTGGAGATTAAACCCCCGTTCGCCGAAGCGCACAACAATCTGGGTAATGTCCTGCAAGACCTCGGACGGCTCGATGAAGCGGTGGCAAGTTTCCAGCATGCGCTGCAGATCAACCCCGATTATGTTGAAGCGCACGGCAACCTGGTGTTCGCCCGCAATTATTTGCTCAACCAGCCTGCCGACCTGCTGCTGGCTGAAGCGCGGCGCTTTGGCGAGTTGGTAACGCGGCAAGCCAGCCCCTATGATAGCTGGCGCAATATTCCCGAGCCTGGCCGCTGCCTGCGTGTGGGCTTGGTGTCGGGAGATTTTCGCGCCCACCCGGTGGGATTTTTTATTGAGAACGTGCTGGCGGCTCTGGCGTCGAATGCCGCAGGACGCGTAAATCTCATCGCCTATTCCAACCAAATCCATACCGATGCGCTGACGGAACGGATCAAGGCCAACTGCCATGGCTGGCATGCGGTGGGCAGGCTTTCCGATGCGCAGCTCGCCCAACGGATACGCGACGACGGCATCGACATTCTGATCGACCTCTCGGGCCACACCGCGCACAACCGCCTGCCGATGTTCGCCTGGAAACCGGCGCCGGTACAAGCCACCTGGCTCGGCTATCCAGCCACCACCGGGCTTGCCGCAATAGATTACCTGATCGCCGACCGCTGGACGCTGCCGGAAACCGAAGAAGCCCATTTCACCGAAAAAATATGGCGGCTGCCGGAATCCTATATATGCCTTACGCCGCCGGACGTGGAGGTCGGCGTGTCGCCCCTCCCCGCTTTGGGAAACGGCTATCTCACCTTCGGAAGTTTCAACAACCTGATCAAGATGACCGATGCGGTGGTGGCATTATGGGCAACCGTGTTGCATGCAGCGCCGCAAAGCAGATTATTTCTGAAGGCCAAACAACTTGACCAGGCCAGCGTGCGGCAAAGCGTGCTGGAACGCTTTGCGGTTCACGGCATTGCCGCAGACCGGTTGCTTCTGGAAGGTTTTGGCTCCCGGTTGGCGCACTTCCCCAGCTACCAACGGGTTGATATCGCGCTCGACCC
>JBIODP010000381.1:0-2422 GCA_044445195.1 Burkholderiales bacterium
GTCCATTACATGCTTGGCAGCCAGTCCCAACGGGGTGCCTGCCTTGACCGCCGCGCGCAGCATGTCGCCTGTGGAAATCTGCGGAATATTGTATTTTTCTTTGATGAAAGTGGCTTGCGTGCCCTTACCGGCACCAGGCGCTCCCAAAAGGATCAGGCGCATGAATTTTCCTAAACAAGTTTTGAATTCTGTCGGGGTGACCGCGTTTGCAGCCGTCACCATGAAATAAGCTTATAACACACGAACTTTTCACGAAACTTACCACAGAACTGTCACAATCGAGTTGATTTAGCATCGAAGTTTGTTAATTTTTATAAAATTATCACTTCGGATACCGATTTTTTCAACCTGATTTCAGTGTCTCTCACGCATCAAAATAGCGCCGGACACGCGCCAGATCGTCCGGCGTGTCGACACCGGCAATCGGTACGGCATCGCTCACATGAACAGCAATCGGCAGACCATGCCACAGCACGCGTAACTGTTCCAACGCTTCAATCTGCTCCAGCGGCGATACCGCGAGGCTTGGGTACGCTTGCAGGAATGCGTTGGTATACGCGTATAACCCAATATGACGCAAAGGCCGGTAACCGGGAGGGAACAGGCTCATCGATTGGTCAAAGGCATCGCGATGCCAGGGAATCGCGGCACGGGAAAAATAAAGCGCCTGACCGGCCCGATTCAACACGACCTTGACGCAATGGGGATTGAACACCTCAGTCATCCGGTCGATGGCATGCGCTGCCGTCGCCATCGGCTGATCCGGCCGGATCAGCGCTGCGGTTGCAGCAATCAAGGCTGGGTCGATCAGGGGTTCGTCGCCCTGAACATTGACCACCACTGCATCGGCCGCCAACCCAAGCGCGGCGGCGACTTCGGCGACACGGTCGGTGCCTGACGGATGATCGGCCCTGGTTAACTGCACCTGCACGCCATGCTCACGGCAAGCGGCTGCAATATCGGCATGATCGGTTGCCACAATGACGTTTATAGCGCCGGATTGGGCCGCACGCTCTGCAGTACGCACCACCATCGGCTTGCCGCCCAGATCCGCCAGCGGCTTGTTTGGCAGGCGGGTGGATGCCAGACGGGATGGAATTACAACGGTGAAAGACATTCCGGCAATGGCTCAGCTTTCGGCCGGCAGCGCCGTGGCAGCCGCGTTCAGGTCGCGCGCCTGATCGGCCCACATGATCGGTATGCCGTCACGGATCGGGTAAGCAAGCCTGTCGGGATTGCAAATTAATTCTTGCGCCTTTTTGTCATACGTCAGCGGCCCCTTGCAAATTGGGCAAACCAGGATATCAAGCAGTCGGGTGTCCACGCAGTTTCTCCACTATTTGTTCGATCAGCACACTGTCGAGGTGTGCGGTAACAGGCACGACCCACAGTCGCAGGTCATCTCTCAATGCCGCAATATGCTGACATTTTACTGCATCCTTCTCGGTAATCAGGATCACGTCGGCCGCCACGCCGTAAAATGAAAATTCGTTGAAGTCGAAATGGTCCGGCAAGGGTATCCGATCGAACGTCAGCCCGGCATCGCGCAGCATCCCGAAAAACCGCTCGGGATGCCCGATTCCAGCCGCAGCGGCGATGCGCCGGCCGCGCGCTTCGGGGTCGGAGGACTGCGCCAGCGAAGCGAGCGGCATGACTTGCGAGCGATCCTGCAAATGTTCTGCCACGCTTCCGGCCAGACGCATCTGCACCGCCGCATCCGGCCAGTCGGGGGTACGCGACGCGGCATTAATCACCGTAAAATCGCGGCGCCGCGATGCCGGTTCGCGCAAAGGTCCGGCCGGCAGCAACCAGCCATTTCCTCTGCCGCGCGCATCGAACAGCACAATTTCGATATCGCGCTGCAATGCATAATGTTGCAATCCATCGTCGGAGACGATCACATTTACCTGAGGATGCAAAGAAAGCAAAGCCTGCGCGGCAGCCAGCCGATTGCGCCCGACCATGAGCGGACAATGCGCCCGTTGCGCAATCAACACCGGTTCATCGCCAACTTGTTGCGGCGCCGAAGCCGATGTGACGGCCACCGGGCCGTTGTTCTGCACGCCATGCCCGCGCGAAACGACGCCAGGCACATAACCTGCGCGCTGCAATGCGTCGACCAGCCAAATAGTTAATGGAGTCTTGCCGGTGCCGCCAACGTATATGTTGCCCACCACAATGACCGGAACCGGCGCCCGCCCGGATTTCAATACGCCAAGCCGGTACAAAACCAATCGACAAGCCACCAGCAAACGAAACAGCAAGGACAGCGGCCACAACAAACAGGCCATCAGGCCGCGCCGCATCCAGATATGCGCAAACAGCGACTCCAGGCGGCCGGGCCCCAGGCTACTTTTTTCCACTCGTCTGGGCGGCAAACGTCACTTTCTCATACCCGGCCAAGCGCGCTGCTTCCAGCACA
>JBIODP010000382.1:0-2421 GCA_044445195.1 Burkholderiales bacterium
ATTCCATATTGTGCGGTCCACGCACTGCCGGTCTTCCCAACTTTCGTGAAACGGAACGATTTCTTCCTCGATGAAACGACGCACGTTACGGCGAAATTCGTTGTGTTCGGGGCCGAACAAGGTTCTTGGGATCATTCGATTTTCCTAAGTTGGTGACCGGTCGGTTGCAGGGCATTAATGTCCATGCTTAAATACATACAGGCTGGACTGTATATAATATATGCATGTCTGTCAACCAATTTTGCCGATGACGGCGGACGACTAAAAAATCTATATCGTAACGGTATTAGCGTCGGTCTTGGCGTTTACAGCGTTGCACGTTTTCGAGCAGGGCGCTTGACCGGTGCGGGTTTTGCCGCTGGCTTTGCTGCTGTCTTTGCGGCGGCCTTTGCCGCTTTTTCCGCACCTGGGGCGATTTCAAAAGATTCAGTTAACGACCGCGCCAATTTGATTACTTTTTGCGGATCGACACCAAGCATGTCGATCAAAAATTCAATGATCTCAGAGCGTGGGTTGTCCAAGGTGGGTTCGATCATCATGACTGCGGCAGACGCTGCCAGCGCACGCTCGCGGCTGGCGGTGTCGGGTAATAATTGGGCCAGCGTATTAAGCGCTTCCACCGGTGCGACAGCGGTGATGCGAGCCTGCTCCTTCATTAGCTGCACCCAGGGGACGGTCGTCAAGTTTCTTTCATTCGCGTAGCCGGGCAGCAGGGACAAAAGGTGCGCCAGACGCAGGCTGCGCCGCTCGAATGCACCTATGGAAACCATGCCCGCCAAAATGATCCGGCAAACAGCCTCGGGAAAGCCGCCTTCGGCAATCTGGCTCAGCACCGATTCGCGATAGCTTTCCAAGTCGCGCCGGGCACGGGCCAGGGCGACGTCGGCATCGGATTCATCCGGCTTAAGCCAGGCGCCCAGCCCGTTTGGGCCGAACATCTGGCGCGTCCATTTTACCGTGGCGGCATCGCGCTGATCGCGATAGGCATTCAGGGATTCCGTAATTTTTGCGTCCATCTTTTTTTCAAGTTGGCGCAGCGGGTGATCGTCCTGGATATGAACCCGGTTTTCACGGGCCTTCTGCGCCTGTTCGCGAATAAACGGGGCAAATGGAAAAGAATCGGAGAATACATGGCGTTGCAGGCGCAAGGGTTGGAGCTTGCCAACGGCGTCGGCGATCTGACGGTTTGCCATCAATTTCACCCACGGCCGCATCCACGTCTTGTACAGGGTTGCGTTGAACTCCGACATTTTACTAATGGTGGAAAACATCGCCTCTTCATCGCGCCCTTCAGGATTAATCGCCCGCACATCATCCATCGTTCGATGCTCATATTGCACGGTGTATTTTCCCGGTTCCAGCTGGTCCCATCGCTGTTCCTCAAGCCCGTCTTTGGACTTAAGCTTCATTTCATACAAGCCGGGGGGCAGGCGTTCAATGACATCGAGCGACGTCACCAGTTGGTCGTGTTCTTTGAGCGCAACATTGGCGCCGACAAAAATCCCAAGGTGCCCAATGGTTTGGTGCAGCACATAAACAATGGTGCGTCCTGCGGACGCAATTGCCCGCTCGTCGCCCCAGGTGTCGATGATCCAGTCCAATGCCTGCGGAGGCGGGGTGATGTTGTCGCCCCAGGATGCGAAGACGATAATCGGAGCGGTAATATTACGCAGGTCGATGGCGCGGTCGCCTGCCATTACCGTGCCGCGCGCCAGCCGATTTCCGATGAACAGGTTTTCTACGATGGATTCGATCTCTTTGCCCGTCATGCGGAAGTACCCGCCCCACCAACGTTCAAATTCCAGAAATCGCTCCGATTCGGTGTCAATATGAGACCACAGATTGTAATATTTATTCCACCACGTATTGGCCGGGTTCAGTTTTTCAAAGTTATCAACCAGGTGCACGCCATCAAAGCGATCGGCTCCCATGTCGCCGGACAAGGAGGCAAGCCAGGAGCCGCCCAACGTGGCGCCGGAGTATCGCATCGGGTTGAGTTTCGAGCTGCCCGCCCAAAACGATACGGGCGCACCCATGATCATCAAGGGCCCGAACAACTCGGGGCGCAGCGCGTTTAGCCCCATCATGGCCCATCCGGCCTGGCAGTTCCCAATAACAACCGGTTTGGCGTCGCATTGCGGGTGCTTCGCGATGACCTCTTCGATGAAGCGCGCTTCAGCTTCCATCACAGCCAATAAGGTTTGCCCTTCCACCGGTTCGGGCCGGAACGTCACGAAATAAACCGTATGGCCGGCACGCGTTGCCATGCCTGCTTCCGAATCGAACTTGAAGCCGCCGATGCCCGGCCCATGCCCGGCCCGCGGGTCCACGATCACGACAGGCCGTGCCAGAGGGTTGATGGGCATGTCTGCCGGCGGCACTAAACGCAACAGGGAATAGTTACATGGCGGGGTTAAATCA
>JBIODP010000383.1:0-2420 GCA_044445195.1 Burkholderiales bacterium
GGCAATAGGGGGTCCGCTTCGAATTAGATATGCGGTTCTTTTTTGCGGCTTAGAGAAAGCGCCTATTTTTTTGCCTTAGTCGCTTTCGGCTTGCTGGGCGTCTCTTCCGGCGTCACAAACCCAATAGGCCGCTTCTTGACGATTTCGGCCGGCTCCATCAATTCCCGAATCGCCGCGAATATCTGCTTCAATTGCACGCGGGTATTGTGTGCAAACGTGTCGTGTTTCAATTCCATCAAATCCGCTTTGTTCTCCAACTCATCCAACCGGAGCGTCAATGCCTTGTTCGACGCGATCACCTCTCGCAGTCGAACGAAGGCGCGCATGATTTCGATATTGACGGCAATTGCCTGTACGCTGCCAAGCACGGAAGACAACATCGCCACACCTTGTTCGGTAAATGCGTAAGGCGGATAACGCCGCCCGCCGCGCCCCGTGTTTGAGGTCACAAATTGTGACCTCAAAGAATCCCATTCGTCGGCATCAAGCTGAAACATGAAATCGGCGGGGAACCGATCCGCGTTACGCTTGACCGCCTGTACCAGCACCTTGGTTTGTACGCCGTACAGTTCGGCCAAATCGACATCAAGCAATACCTTGTGGTTGCGGATCAGCAAAATATGCTTGGTAATCGTTCCTGTCGATAAGCTTTCGGCTTTCGGCTTGCGTTACTGTACCTTTGCCGCTCATGCCTTCACCTGTTCGTGTGTTGGCTTCTTTCCCTTAGTTGCTGGCGAGGTGGTCACAATTTGTGACCACTTCCGCCTGCTCTTGCTGCGTGAGGATAAACATGAAGTCTTGCAAGAAGCGTTCGCTGTTGCTAGCGATACGCTCCCTCGCCCAACTATCAAACCTTCAACGCAGTCAGCACTTCATCCAGCATCTTCTTGGCATCGCCGAACAACATCCGGTTGTTTTCCTTGTAGAACAAAGGATTATCGACGCCCGCATAGCCGGAGGCCATGCTGCGTTTCATTACGATCGAGGTCTTCGCCTTCCACACTTCGAGCACCGGCATGCCGGCGATCGGGCTGGTCGGGTCTTCCTGAGCGGCCGGATTCACAATGTCGTTGGCGCCGATAATCATCGCCACATCGGTATTCGGGAAGTCATCGTTGAGTTCGTCCATCTCGAACACGATGTCATAGGGCACCTTGGCCTCGGCCAACAGCACGTTCATGTGACCGGGCATGCGGCCGGCAACCGGGTGAATGCCGAAACGCACGTTGACGCCCTTCTCGCGCAATAGCTTGGTGATTTCAAACACCGTATGCTGCGCCTGCGCCACTGCCATGCCGTAACCCGGCACGATGATCACGTTCTTGGCTTCGCGCAGCAATTCGGCTGTCTCGGGTGCGCTGATCGGCACCACTTCACCAGCCGGCTGGCTGCTGCCACCGGCCGATGCGGCTGGCGCGCCGCTCGTGGTACCGAAACCGCCTGCAATCACGCTAATGAAGCTGCGGTTCATCGCCTTGCACATGATGTAAGACAGAATCGCGCCGGAAGATCCGACCAATGCGCCGGTCACGATCAGCAAATCGTTCGACAACATGAAGCCGGTCGCCGCCGCCGCCCAGCCGGAATAGCTGTTCAGCATCGATACCACCACCGGCATGTCGGCGCCGCCGATTGCCATCACCATGTGAATGCCGAACAGCAGCGCTATCGCGGTCATCACGATCAATGCGTTCATGCCGCTGCCTGTCGTTTCGGCGTTAAGGAACACGTGCCCGAAGTAAATAACGATCAGCAGGCCTGCCAGATTCAGGAAGTGGCGTGCCGGCAGCAAGAGCGGATTGCCGCCGATTTTTCCTGACAGCTTGCCAAATGCGATCACCGAGCCGGAGAAGGTGACCGCGCCGATCAGGATGCCGATGTAGATTTCCATCTCATGGATGCTCTTCTCCGCGCCGGGCAATTGCGCCGAGGCGGGGTCGATGAAATTGGCAAAGCCGACCAGCATCGCCGCCAAGCCCACCATGCTGTGCATGAAGGCGACCAGTTCCGGCATTTGCGTCATTTTCACCATGCGCGCCAGATACACGCCGACGCTGGCGCCAACCAGCACCGCGCCGATGATCCACGGAATGCCGGCCATCGTGACCCGCGGGCCGAAAATGGTGGCCAATACGGCGATCGTCATGCCGATCATGCCGTACAGATTGCCGCGGCGCGAGGTCTCTGCATTGCTGAGACCGCCAAGGCACAGGATGAAAAGTATCGTTGCTCCGATATAGGAGACTGTTGCTAGACTTTCAGACATGTCATCTACCCCTATTTCCGGAACATTTCCAGCATGCGCTGGGTGACGGCGAATCCGCCGAACATGTTAACTGCGGCAAGCACGATGCCGCCCACCGCAAGCCAACGGACCCATTCGTCCGGCTGCCCCGTCCCGCTGGCAAGCGGCGGCGCAA
>JBIODP010000384.1:0-2412 GCA_044445195.1 Burkholderiales bacterium
ATCCGCAGCATATGCTACCGGCGCGCCGGTCCACAGCAGCGCCATGAAAATGCATGGCATTAGCCTGAATTGGACAGTATGCATGGTGAGATTTACGCTCATTACTGACCTTGATTTCGCCAATATTGCTTGAAAATATCGTCTGTGACAATAGGTGCTTTCGGGGCAGGGTTGCCTGGCACCGGCACCGCCGGCGCCAGGGCAGCGGGTTGTTGAGCAGCCGGCGCGGATGTAATGGGTTGCTGCATAGCCGGCGCGGTTGGCGCTGGCTGCGCCGGTTGCACAACCGGCGCAGCCAATGCTGAAGATGACTGTTGCGGCATAGCAGGCATGAGCGGCGCTATAACAGCGGGTTTCTGCGCAGGCGGCATCGCCAAACGCGCGTCATCTGCGCCAAGGTAGGGGTCGGGACGTGCCGCCGTTGCGGGTGAGACTACCCTGGCTAGCGCCTGACCGGTTAACAATGGCTCGACTACCGCGACCTGATCGCCGGCTTTCGGACGCATCTTGATGGGAGCGTCATCGGCGCTAATCTCCTCGCCGGAGTTCGTCATGCTTTCCATCAGATACGACTGAAAGACCGGTGAATTAAACGCTTGCGGATCTTTGAGCTCCAAATAACGGTCGCGCACGCCTTGAGCAGTCAAATGGATGACAGCAGACTCGATGGCTTCCCGGACGGCCAGTTGCGCAGGCTCATTCGTCGTATAGCCGGTTTCTACCTGCAACAACTTCTGATAGGAAACGAATGCATAGATGCTGGCCGAAAATTGGTAAGAATAAATGGTTTTAGTCACCGACACGGCATTCAAGACCTGGCCGGTGCGAATATCGACCGCGCGCAGCCCTACCGTCACCTGATCGACGGTGTATTGGGTATCTCCGCCAACGCCGAGATAATTGGCGCCCTTCCCGCCGGTACGCACGTTCTCTTCATACGCGAGGATGCCTCCCTCGATAATGAGACTGGCGGGCAATAAATTGGGCAGGTTGTTGAGCGGCTTGTTTTTTTCGTTGGGCGATTCAATGGCGCGTACGATCTTGCGCTCGGTTAACAGATTCTGCAATCCCTCACGCTCGACAGGAATATACCAGCCTGAATCATTGAGCGCTTTCACCAACATCGAAGCGGCGCCCTGCGTTACCGAGGTGGAATAAGAGCTGTCGGGCGATGGTTTGAATTGACCTGTCTGATCGCGAAACCCATAGACGGCGATGGCAATTTTTTTCTTCGGTTCGGGCAACTGCGTCAAGTCGTGCGTAATGCGCGAAGAAGGCGACAAACGCGCATTCGATTTGGCGTTCGACGGCGGAATCGTATAACACGCCGTTAGCAACAGCGTAGCTGACAGCAGCCCAAACAATAGCCTTAACGGTAACTTAAAGCGTTGCGAGACAAAATGCCGGCTTATGTGAGCTAATGGTCCGAATTGCATCATTGACCGATGCCGACTTGATTATTAGCTATCTGAAAAGATGCCGAAGCCCCGCTTGTGTTGTCAATCGTCGTTACCGTCAAATTTCCGGTGCTGTCGGAAGTGACCTTGATCGTGTATTGCCCTGTTTGGTAAGTGCCGACCTGAAGCGTGTTATCACCCTTGAAAACAGTGGTGATAGATAGTTGGACCAAGTGGTTGAGGATCGCAGTTTGAAGAGTGTTATTGAATGTTGTCAATTCGCTTTGGACAGGAGCATGGGTTGTGTTTTGCGCTACGGCAGTCGCCATCAATCCGGTTTCATTGTATGGATTTCCGCCAAAAGTCGGATTGACGAACGAAAACACCAGCGGCGATGCGGATACGCCTGTCGATAACGCCATCATGCCGGCAGCAATGAGGGTAGCCGCAATATTAACCATGCCGACAACGGCTTTGCTCCAACGATGGTCAGGTTTGACAGTATTCATATTTCACTCACTTCACTCACTATATATTCATATGACATAGAACACAGAGCTCAGCACAGAATCTGCTTGAAGCCTACAATTCGTCATTACTCATATCGGGATCATGCATAGTCGGCCCGAACAGATTAATGCTGACGATATTGGCGTAGGTGGTTTCAACAGCCAGTTCGCTCAGCGCACGCACCTTATCAAGCCTGATCGGCAAAGCTGCCAAGTATACGCTCTTCTGCCCATACATAATAATAACCTGATTTCCAAAGCGCCTCGACGGGCGTTCGACAATGTCCAGAGTGTAATGTTCCCCGCCTGGCTTATCCCGCCAGAATTCCGTGAAGTTTAAAAAAAACTGTTGGCCTATCGATGACATGGTCTGATTGATGATAAGACCCGACACGCCATCGCCGTTGGTGGACTGACCCTGAGTGGGAGGCGCTTCGGCGAACGCGGGCATGTTCATTGCCAGGAAAATAACCGATAGCACGTAAGCCCGCGCTGAACGCAATGCC
>JBIODP010000385.1:0-2406 GCA_044445195.1 Burkholderiales bacterium
ATGCAGGATATCGAAAGGTTGATCGGCAAGGTTGCACCGACCGATAGCACGGTGCTGGTCACCGGGGCCAGCGGAACCGGCAAGGGTATTATCGCCAGACGCATACATAAGCTCAGCTCACGCAGTAATGAACCTTTCATTCCGGTCAATTGCGGCGCCCTGCCCGAAAACCTGATGGAAAGCGAATTATTTGGTCACACCAAAGGCGCTTTTACCGGCGCAGACAAAGCGCGTAAAGGTTTATTCATGGAGGCCGACAAAGGCACCATCTTTTTGGATGAAATTGGTGAGTTGCCCTTGCTGCTGCAGGTCAAACTGCTGCATGTGATTGAAGAAAAATCGGTGCGCGCCGTGGGCAGCGAGCAGATGCGGCGTGCCGACGTACGCATCATCGCCGCGACCAATCGCAATCTGGAACAGATGGTCGCCGAAGGAAAATTTCGTCAGGATCTGTACTTCCGCCTGAGCGTATTTCACATGCATGCGCCGTTGTTAAAAGAACGTCGGTTGGACATTCCGCATCTGGTCAGATTTTTACTGGAACGCGGGGCCGACCAACTCAAAATAACCGATCAGATCACGCTGGATCACGAAGTGGAAGAGCTGTTTGTCAACCATGAGTGGCCCGGCAATATTCGTGAAATGGAAAACGTGATAGACCGGGCTCTGATTCTGGCTGACCACGGTTGCATCACCCTGGCCGACCTGCCTGCGCAGATGTTACACGGGGTGCCCAGCGAATCTGCCGCAGTTGTCCCAACCGACGTCAGCGGCACGCTGCGCGATCAATTGCGGCGCTTTGAGCATGGCGTGATCTGCAGGACCATTCAGGAAGTGGACGGCGACCGGCGCGTTGCTGCACAACGTCTGGGAATTGGATTATCCAGTCTGTATCGCAAGATTGAAGATCTGGAAGCCTTTGGATTGCTGGTTGAACTGGAAAAATCAATCTGAAAACAAGTTAAGCGATTATACTTATCGGTCTGTTCACTACGGTGCGTTTAACCATGTGCGTCAACTATCAAACTGTCACACCCAATCAGCTCAAAGAACATTTCAATGCCCCGCTGGCGCACGGCACTGAATGGAAATCCGACATCTGGCAGGACTATGCAGCGCCTGTGATCGTTGGCGATCAGCAGGGTCGCCAGTCCCTGCTGGGCCAGTACAGCATGATCCCCAAAAAACAGATTCCACCCGGTGCGAAACGTTACAGCACCATGAACGCGCGCGCAGAGACGATTGCCACCCTGCGCAGTTACGCCAAACCGTGGCGCGATGGCCAACTGTGTCTGGTGCCGATGATGGCCTATTACGAACCGAATTACGAATCGGGCAAGGCGCAGCGCTGGCGCATTGCCATGGTTGACGATGCGCCTTTTGCCGTAGCGGGCTTATTTCGTTCCTGGGTCGAACCGGAGGGAATGACATCGTATTCCTTCACGCAGATCACCATCAATGCCGACAGTCATCCGGTGATGAAACGCTTCCATAAACCGGGAGATGAAAAACGCTCTCTGGTTGTGGTAGCGCCTGAAAGATATGACGACTGGCTGACCTGTCGCAACCCCGAGCAGGCGTTCTCGTTTTTAACGCCCTGCCCGCCTGAGTTATTCAAGGTGCAGGAAGCATTGAAAGCGCCAACCAAATCAACACAACGACCTGTGATGGTGAACAGCGAACTGTTCTGACGCACTCGGTTCAAGACAGCTTTTTCTGCCAGAACACGGCCTTGCCCATCGTCGGATCCAGCTCGTAACCGGCAAACCCGTGCGCCTGGTATGCCGCCATGGCATGCCGGTTTCCTTCCAGAATTTCCATGGTCAGCTTGCAGCATCCAAGGTCGCGCGCAATCGATTCCAGCTTGTGCAGCATCAACTTAAAAACGCCCTTACCGCGATACGGCCCACTCACCACCACATCATGCAAATTCAGCAGTGGTTGGCAGGCGAACGTCGAAAAACCTTCAAAACAGATAATCAATCCGGCCGGCACTTCACCGTCAAAAGCCAGTATGCAACGCGCCGCAGGCCTTTGCTGTAACTGGGGCAGCAGATTGTCTTTGACGTGATCGGTTAATGGTTCGCCGCCGCCCATCGGGTCCATGGCATATTCATTCAAGAGTTGCAACAATGCCGCGGCGTGCGCCGGGTTGGCCAGATTTGCCTCTACGACTGTCAACATAAAATTCATCCTGTCCATGCAAAAGGGGAGACAATTCTCCCCTGTTGTTCAAATTAAACTGCACTCTGACTGCACACTACTCCCCCAAATAAGCAGCCTGCACTTTGGGATCTTCCAGCAGAACTTTGGCGTCTCCGCTAATGGTGATCAATCCGGAATCCATGACATATCCACGGTGGGCCGCCTGCAGCGCCAGCTTGGCGTTTTGCTCAACTAATAAAA
>JBIODP010000386.1:0-2368 GCA_044445195.1 Burkholderiales bacterium
CAATAGGGCAGTCCTGGGCGGTGCTGCCTCTCAGCATCGACATTTTCTGATGGTTGCTCGAAGCCTAGGATCCATGCAGCTTTTGTTGACCGGTCACTGGCTGCTCAAGGCTGGCGATTTGCCTAACCCGGAAGCGGCGCCGATTGGGCCGTCAGGGCTGTTCAAGCCCGGCGTAAAGGTAGCCGAACCAATGACGGAAGCTGAAATTACGGCGGTGGTCGCGGCTTATGCGCAAGCGGCCGCCGATGCCAAACGCCTGGGTTTTGACGGCATCGAACTGCACGGCGCGCACGGCTATTTGATCGATCAGTTTTTCTGGGAAGGCACGAATCAGCGAACCGACCAATACGGCGGCGATATTGTGCGGCGGACGCGCTTTGCGGTTGAAATCATCGAGGCATGCCGGCGCGCGGTCGGCGCCGAATTTCCGATCATACTGCGCATTTCCCAGTGGAAGCAGCAGGACTATACGGCCCGCCTGGCGACGACTCCCGAACAGCTAGCGCAGTTTTTGGCGCCGCTCACCGCCGCCGGGGTGGATATTTTCCATTGCTCGACGCGACGGTTTTGGGAGCCGGAGTTTGAAGGGTCGACGCTCAACCTGGCCGGTTGGGTGAAGCAACTGACCGGCAAGCCAACGATTTCGGTCGGTTCGGTCAGCCTTGACAACGACATGTTTTCCGCGTTCCGCGGCGAGGGCGCAGGCATTGCCAGCATCGATAAATTGCTCGACATGATGGAACGCAACGAATTCGATCTGGTCGCAGTCGGGCGCGCATTGCTGGTTGACCCAGCATGGGCCGCCAAAGTGCGTGACGGGCGCATGGATCAACTGATACCGTACCGGGGCGACGCCCTTAAAGTGCTGGCATGAACCGGAGCGGCTTCGGCTGCTCAGTCTGCATAGCTTGCAAAATTGCGCCCGGCAGAAAAATCCATGGCGGATAAAGCCTTCGTCGATCATTTTGAGGCTGTCGCCTCGCATTACGCCGACAGCCGGCCGAGGTATCCAGCCGAACTGTTTGACTGGCTGGCCGATCAATGCAAAGAGCATACTTTCGCTTGGGACTGCGGTGCCGGCAGCGGCCAGGCATCGACGGAATTAGCGCGCTACTTCGAGCGCGTCGTAGCGACCGATGCAAGCGAGATGCAAATTTCGCAGGCCGTGGCGCATCCCCGGGTGGAATACCGCGTTGCGCCTGCGGAGAGCAGCGGACTCGACAATGCGTGCGCCAATATTGTTGCGGTGGCGCAGGCGCTGCATTGGTTTGACCTTGACCGCTTTTATGCTGAGGTCAGGCGGGTATTGAAGCCGGGCGGGCTATTGGCGGCGTGGAGTTATGGCGTGACGACTGTCGAAGACGGCGACGTCAATTCTGTTATTCAGCGCTTCTATCGCGACGTGGTTGGACCCTACTGGCCGCCGGAGAGGCGTCACGTCGAGACCGGCTACCGAGAGATCGACTTTCCGTTCCGGCGCATTGCCGCGCCGGCATTTACCATGAGGGTGAACTGGAAGCCTGAGCAGCTTGCGGGCTATTTCCGCAGTTGGTCGGCTACGGCCGGATTTATTCGCGCCCACGGTTTCGACCCGGTCGACGCGCTTGTGCCGCAACTTCTGGCATGCTGGGGCGATGCCGGCCAAGCGCGCACCGTCGAATGGCCGCTCGCCGTACTGCTCGGGCGGGTAGACTGATGACCGCCGGTTTAACTTTTCCACAATTTCGCAGCCAACTTCGTCCATGAAACTATCGCTACCAACCGAACCCTTTGCCGCCGCCCGCCTCATCAAGGAAATCGGGCGTGGGAAAAAGGGCGCGCGCAGCCTGTCGCGCGACGATGCCTTTCAACTATATGCGGCGATGCTGGATGGCCGCGTAGCCGACCTGGAACTGGGCGGGATCATGCTGGCGATGCGCATCAAGGGCGAATCGGTGGAGGAAATCGCCGGTTTTCTGGATGCGGCAGAAGCTTCGTTTGACGCGCTGACCGCACCGCCGGGGCATTACGCACCGGTGGTGATCCCCAGTTACAACGGCTCACGCCAGATGGCGAACCTGACTCCGCTGCTGGCTTTGCTGCTGGCGCGAGAGGGGGTGCCGGTGTTGATACATGGCGTTATCAGCGACCCCGGGCGCGTGACGACGGCCGAGATATTGCTGGCGATGGGTTGCACGCTTGCCGATGACCGGCAGCAGGCGGTCGCCTTGTTTTCCCGTCGCCAACCGGCATTCATGCCAATAGAAATGTTGGCGCCGCGCATGGCACGCCTGCTGGAAATGCGAAAACGGCTGGGAGTGCGCAATTCCACGCACACGCTGGTCAAGTTGATCCAGCCATTTACGCAAGCTGCATTACGGTTGACTTC
>JBIODP010000387.1:0-2364 GCA_044445195.1 Burkholderiales bacterium
GTTCCACGAAGACCGCGAACCGTCGCTGATCGTCACCCCGGAAAAAAACCTGTGGCACTGCTTCGGCTGTCAATGCGGCGGCGGGCCGATTGATTGGGTGATGAAGCTGCGCGGCATCAGTTTCCGTCATGCGGTCGAACTGCTGCACACCGATCCATCTTTAGCCGCCCAATCCGTTAGCGGACTGGATGCGCCGCGCAGGTCGCCCAACCAGCGCAGCACCGTGCGCACGTTGCCCGCGCCGGTTGCATTCGATGCCGACAAACAGGCGTTGCTCAATCAAACCGTCAGCTACTACCACAGCACGTTGCAGCAGTCGCCGGAAGCGCTGGCCTACCTGCGAGAGCGCGGCCTGGAACACCCGGAACTGATCGAGCATTTCCTGTTGGGTTACGCCAACCGCACGCTTGGGCTGCGCCTGCCGCAAAAGAACCGCATGGCCGGAGCGGAAATACGCACCCGCTTGCAGGAAATCGGCATCTACCGCGAGAGCGGCCACGAACATTTCAACGGTTCGCTGATCGTGCCGGTGATCGACGCGCAAGGCAACGTCACCGAAGTATACGGCCGTAAAATCCGCGAAGACTTGCGCAAAGGCACTCCCGCGCACCTGTACTTGCCCGGCCCGCATCGCGGCGTCTGGAACGAACCGGCGCTGATCGCCTCCAAAGAAATCATCCTGTGCGAAGCGCTGATCGACGCGATGACATTCTGGTGCGCAGGCTATCGCAACGTCACGGCCAGCTATGGGGTAGAAGGTTTCACCGATGACCACCTGGCCGCATTCAAGGCGCACGGCACCGAGCGCGTACTGATCGCCTACGACCGCGACGACGCTGGCGACCGTGCCACCGAAAAGCTGGCCGAACGGCTGATAGCCGAGGGCATCGACTGTTTCCGCATCCAGTTCCCCAAGGGCATGGACGCCAACGAGTACGCGTTGAAGGTGCAGCCTGCGAGTAAGAGCCTCGGTGTCTTGATCCGCAAAGCCGAATGGTTGGGCAAAGGCAAAGCGTCGCAACGTGCGATCGAGGCATTGCCGCAGGATGTGCCGCCAACCTTCACCGACCTGGCCGCTAAAGAAGAAACGGCACCGCCAGCACTGGCCACCGAGCCGAGCGCCGCTCCCATCGAACCGCCGCCATTACCCGCATCGCCGATCCCCCGCACCGCGCAAACCATCGACGCCGAGGTATCCGACAAGGAAATCCTGCTGCGCTTCGGCGAGCGCAGCTATCGCGTGCGCGGCCTGGCGCGCAATCTGGCGGTGGACGTGATGAAGATTAATCTGCTGGCCGCACGCGGCGACTTGTTCCATGTGGACACCTTCGACTTGTACAACGCCCGCGCCCGCCACGGCTACACGGTGCAAGCCGGGCTGGAATTGCAACTGCATGAAGACATCATCAAAGGCGACCTGGGCCGCATCCGCCTGAAGTTGGAAACCTTGCAAGACGAGTCCATACAAGCCGCGCTGAAACCGAAGGAGCCGCCCGCGCACCAGATGGACGACGCCGACCGCGCCGCCGCGCTGGAATTGCTGCGCGCCCCCGATTTGCTAGGCCGCATCCTGGCCGACTTCGACGCCTGCGGCATCGTCGGCGAACGCACCAATAAACTGGTCGGCTATTTGGCGGCGGTGTCACGCAAGCTCGATGCGCCGCTGGCCGTGTTGATCCAGTCCAGCAGTGCGGCGGGCAAATCATCGCTGATGGAAGCGGTGCTGGCCATGATGCCGGAAGAGGACAAAGTGAAGTACAGCGCCATGACCGGCCAGTCTCTCTTCTACATGGGCGAAACCAACCTCAAGCACCGGATACTCGCCATCGTGGAAGAAGAAGGCGCCAGCAATGCCAGCTACGCGCTGAAACTGTTGCAAAGCGAAGGCGAACTCACCATTGCCAGCACCGGCAGCGACCCCAAGACCGGCAACCTCACCACGCAAACCTACCGGGTCGAAGGCCCGACCATGATCTTGCTGACCACCACGGCCATCGACATCGACGAAGAATTATTGAATCGCTGCCTGGTGCTGACGGTGGACGAAGACCGCGAACAGACCCGCGCCATTCACACCCTGCAACGCGAGAAACGCACATTGCAAGGTTTAATCCGCAAAGAAGAAAAGCAACGCCTCCTAGCGCTGCACAAGAACGCGCAACGCCTGTTGCAACCGTATGCGGTCGTCAATCCCTACGCCGACAAATTAACCTTCTTAGACGACAAGACGCGCACCCGGCGCGATCATGAAAAGTATCTCACCCTGATCGACGTGATCGCCCTGATGCACCAGCACCAGCGCACCATCAAAACCACCACCTACCAGGGCCAGGCCATCGAATACATCGAAGCCACGCTGGGCGA
>JBIODP010000388.1:0-2340 GCA_044445195.1 Burkholderiales bacterium
GTGGGTCCAATTCGACTCTTCGTTTCATCCCTAGAATGGGATTTCGCACCTATATCGTTCAAGCCAGCCAATGCGATCCATTTCCGAAAAATCTCGGAGCAATTAAAGACGCTTGTCCGCTAGCAATCATCCCGAACTGAGATTCTAGGTCGACCGGGCAGGGTGGATGCACTTTGGATGAGAGCTTGATTTGCAGAGGGCAACCAGCGGGATTGGTGATCTTCGTTTATCAAGCGTGGCAAATCCTGCCGCCGCGAGTAAGCGCGGCTGTAGAGATCCGATCATTCATAGCCGACGTCTCCTTCGCGTATCTTGCCCCGGAACACGCGATATTGCATGGCGTTATAAACGAGAATGATCGGCTGCACTCTACAGCAGCCATTCCCTGCGACGTGGCTTCGCCAATTGGGCGGCATCCAACGGCTGGGATGTCAAAAGCCTGATGGAATACGTCGGCTGGCGCGATATGAAGTCGGCGCTGCGCTACATTACGGCGGTCGACCCGTTCGGTAAGGCTCGCATCGAGCAGGCGATCACCGGCAATGCTCCCTTGCTATCTCGTAGACCAGACGCGGATGGCGACTGAATTTTCAAGTTGGGCTTGCACTATGCCATCAGGGCGGTAAAACGACAGTCCCAGCCGCAAGTTTAGCCGCTTCCACAACTGCCTCGATCGCAATCTTTTCTTCGAAAAACGGCCCAGGAACGATAATTCGCCCGTCAGAGTGGCGGTCATTCAAAAAGCCGTTTTCCGGCGTGCTGAAGATGCTTTGAAAATCGGGCGTGTAGAGGATAAACCAACCTTCGATTGCAGCACGGTTCACCGGCTGAAGAGGGGAATTGCTGAAAAGCGGTAGCTTGATAAAGCATTTGGCGGCAACAGGGCCATTCCAGCTATCAACTTGCTTTGCGTCATCCATGAGCGTATCCCAAAAAATCCCAAAGGATGGCGCTCGAAGCCGGAACGGCGATGCTATACCTAATGAAAGTGTACATCACTTTATCCCAGGCGAGGTAGCCGTCAATTCAACAGCGTGTCAATCTTCTTCTTGACGTAACCTTCCAAAAGTTTCAGCGACACGCTCTTCAAAGTCACGATGCTGGCGTCTTTGAATTCGCGTTTGATGGTTGCCCATACTTCCTGGTTTTCCAGCGCCTCGATGAACTGGTGTCCTGACGCTGTCAACCGCAACGGCAGAACTGACCACGAAGCGTGACCGTCCAGGCTCTTGCTAAGGCCGAAGCCACGGTCACCGTCGTCTTGTTCGACGAAATCCTGATCGGTCAGGATTCTCATGTGAAATTCGAATTGCTGGTCGCTATAATCAAAACCAGCCGCCTTCAGATCCTCGATGTCGAACGTCGGCTTTTCGGATGCCTGGCACGCCTCCAGCAGCGATTTTAGATAGTCTTGATCGATTTTCAAAATAGCAGTCCTTATGCCTAGAGGCGATTGGCGCTACCAGCGCTTGAATTGTTGCGGAATACGAAAGGTTCGTTCACGGTTGTAGCCAGTCACGATCAGGTCGCGCCAATTGTCGAGCATTGTTGTAAGCCATATCCAGGGTCAGGCATGTAGATGCACGGTAAAATTCATGAAAACGCTCTACCACAAGAGCAAGGTCAGCTTTTCCCGGATCGGTAAGACAAAGCGGCAATAGGAGCTGCACGTTGCCACTGTAATATTGAGGAATTGCTGTTTTGTAATTCCGCTTTACTCGCTCAAGAACGCTATCGATCGCGCCTTTGACGATATTTTGCAATGCGTAATCGTTCATGGCTTTGAGGCTAGCTGGAAAACGTTCACGATTATCTGAAATGATGTGTTCGATATTTGAACGCAACTCTTTCCGCGAGTCATACACGACGCAAGCAGGATCTGCAAAATAATGCGCCATTTCGGGAAGGGTCAAGAATTTATTCAGATCGTTCTCTCCCCGGCGCGAGAACTTCAGGAAATGCCAATAATTTCGACGGTCGTCGAGCTTGTTTTCCTCGAACAAGATATAGATTGGTTCTTGATGTGGCGTGATTAAACCTGTATTCCAACACGCAAATTTCTCGTCTTTTGTTACGGCAACTTTCTTTTCCTCGGCTATTCGCTTGTATGTGTACTTAAGGAAAGCCTGAAGCATTGGCAGCGGCGATGGATTCGCAATATTTTTGTAGTTCCAGTCTTCTGGCTCTGCCATGCCTGCCAGAATCGTTACGTTCTGATCAAATTTCGGCATGAGGGCAAAATCGTAGAAGGATTCAGGTAGATTGTATGGGTTGATGGCGCCTAACGCTTGGGTTGTCATTGCTTGCCTATGAGTAATAGTTTGAGAGTGCTTTCAACAC
>JBIODP010000389.1:0-2324 GCA_044445195.1 Burkholderiales bacterium
GAGTCGACGACGCTCCGCTGGACAACAAGGAGCGCCAGCACGCGGCCGGCTTGATGCGCGTCAATCACGTGGGTGAAGTGTGCGCACAGGCATTATATGAAGCGCAAGGGCGTTTTTCGCGCAATCCGGTGCTGCAAAAGCAATTTGCCGAAGCCGGCCGCGAGGAGGAAGATCACTTGGCGTGGACAGCGGAGCGCTTGCGCGATTTCGGCTCGCATCCCAGTTTCTTGAATCCGTTGTGGTATGCCGGCGCCTACGCGCTGGGTGCCATCGTGGCGCGCAGCGGCGATGCGCGCAGTCTGGGCTTCGTGGTCGAGACCGAGCGCCAGGTCAAGGAGCATCTGGAGCGGCATTTGCAGGGCTTGCCGGCGCAGGATGCCAAATCCAAGGCGATCGTTGCGCAGATGCGTGACGACGAGGTGGCGCACGGTGCCGCCGCGCAAGCACTGGGGGCGGCAGAAGTGCCGTTGCCGGTGCGAACCGCGATGCGGGCGATGGCGAAAGTGATGACGGCAACCGCCTACTACCTGTAGATCGATTGCCGGGTTTCAGGCGGCAGTCAGGCCGCCGCGTCGGTCGCCAAATCGTCCACGATTTCAAACGAATGGGTTATCTCGGCAGTCTTTTCCAGCATGATCGAGGCCGAGCAGTATTTGTCGTGCGACAACTTGATTGCACGTTCGACCAGATTCGGTTTCAGGTTGCGGCCGCGCACCGTGAAATGGAAATGAATTTTTATAAACACTTTCGGGTCTTTCTCTGCGCGCTCGGACTTTAGTGTCACGTCGCAGCCGCGAATATCCTGGTTACTCTTGCGCAGAATCATGACGACATCGTAGGCCGTGCAGCCGCCAGTGCCCGCCAGCACGACTTCCATCGGACGCGGCGCCAGGTTGCGCCCGCCGCCTTCAGGAGCGCCGTCCATGGTGACCAAGTGTCCGGAACCGGTTTCGGCCAAAAAGCTCATGCCGGACAATCCGGTCCAGCGAACTGTGCATTCCATCTTTTGCCCCTATAAATTGCCAAAGGGCTATTGTAGCGTACCAAAGTGCCCCTATATATGGAGCAATCGGTAGTTGAATAGCGAGCAGGATTTCTCAATAAAGTTACATTTTTTTATCTTTGCGCATCAATTGCTGCATTGCGATATTTCGTTTCCATATAGAAAATGTAGTTAACCATATGATTTTAAACATGGAAAATATTGGGAAATTCTAAGCATGTGAAAAACAACGCCAGAAATGTAAAATATATTGCGTTGCACAAAATGTTTTGCTATAGTGAATTGTCTCCTCCACCCTCCTCGGTGTGGATTAAGCCCGAAGCCTAGTCGCCTCGGGTTTTTTTTATGGGCAATCGAAAATCGCGCGGTATGGCGGATCAGCAGGCCGGTAGAAACGCACTTGACTCCCGTCACGGTTGGCCTGTCTGCGATGAGTGAGAAATGCCTTAATAAAAATTGACGCTAAGCCGTTGAAAAGGCTATAATTTCAGGTTCTTCCATGTGCTCAGGGAGAAACAACAAGGGAGAGTCTGCAAATATTGCCTTTTTGGTCATGTGCCAGAAGTGGGAATTAATCTGTGGAACCACCATTTTGAGCATTTAATCTAGTAGGAAGTCATCATGCAAAAAACCTTTTCCGCTAAGGGCCACGAGGTCAAGCGCGACTGGTTCGTGATTGACGCGACGGACAAAGTCCTCGGACGTGTTGCCAGCGAAGTGGCACTCCGACTGCGCGGCAAACACAAACCGGAATTTACTCCGCACGTCGACACGGGCGATTTCATCGTCGTGATCAATGCCGGCAAACTGCGCGTCACTGGCACCAAGGCCACGGACCGTACATACTACCGTCACTCTGGTTACCCAGGCGGTATCTATGAAACCAATTTCCTGAAAATGCAACAGCGTTTTCCAGGTCGCGCGCTGGAAAAAGCGGTCAAGGGCATGTTGCCCAAGGGCCCGCTTGGCTACGCGATGATCAAGAAGCTGAAAGTGTATGCAGAAGCTACGCATCCGCACGCTGCCCAGCAACCCAAAGCACTTGAACTCTAAGGAAAAGACATGATCGGTAACTACAATTACGGGACCGGCCGTCGCAAGAGTGCAGTGGCTCGCGTCTTCATCAAATCCGGCACTGGCCAGATCGTCGTCAACGGTAAGCCTGCGAATGAATACTTTTCGCGCGAAACCGGTTTGATGGTCATCAGCCAGCCGCTCGTGCTGACCAATAATGTCGAGCGTTTCGACATCATGGTGAACGTCAACGGCGGCGGTGAATCCGGCCAGGCCGGCGCAGTTCGCCACGGCATCACCCGCGCCC
>JBIODP010000390.1:0-2318 GCA_044445195.1 Burkholderiales bacterium
CTTACGATGGCCGCTGCCGTTTTCCGCAAACTCTGCTCCGAGCCCTGCCCCGAGCCCGTTTAATGCTGCAACGGTAGCGCCGACATTGGTTCCTTTGCTGTCGTCATAGTATTCAACCCCGGCTATCGCAGCAACCAACTCGACCCGGTGCGGTTCGCCGCTGTATTCCCGCAAACCATGCAACAGCGGCGCCAGCGGCAAACCGATCGCACGGCACAAGGCCAGCGCAGCCAGCGCATTGAGCGCATTATGCCGGCCCCGAATTTTGAGCGCATCGGCAGGCATCAACCGGTTGATCGTTACCTCCGGAACCTCGATAGATCCTTTCTTGCGCCGCTTCTTTTCGCCCTCATCGACAGCAACTGCCACGCTCAGCCATTGCATGCCGTTTTCGACAACCAGGCCGAAACAATCGGCCTGCTCCGGCGCATCCTTTCCGAAACTAAGCTGCGCAGCCTGCGGCGCCGACGACGCCATCCGCATGACTTCGCTATCATCGCGATTCAATACCTTAACCGTATGCGAACCGAATATCCGTGCCTTGGCGGCTGCATAAGAGGCCATGTCGCCGTGCCAGTCGAGGTGGTCCTGCGTAACATTCAGCACGGTGGCGGCATCGGCTTGCAGACTATATGTTGCATGCAACTGGAAACTGGATAACTCCAGCACCCACACCTGCGGCAAATCTTCCGCGTCCAACGCAACGCGCAAACCATCCAGCGCAGCCGGGCTGATGTTACCGGCCACCTGTGTTTTGAGGCCGGCACGCCGGCACAATAGTCCAACCACGCTGGCCACGGTGGTTTTGCCGTTAGTGCCGGTAATCGCAATCAGCCTGGGGGTGTAGTTTCGTGCCGCTTTGAGGGCGGCAAGCGCCTGCGCAAATAATTCAATCTCGCCCCACAGCGGTATGCCGCGCTCCTGCGCGGCCGGAATAATAGCCGCCAGTTCGCTCGACGGCGCCAATCCGGGGCTGAGCGCAACGAAATCGATGCCATTCAACAGTGCCGGCTCAAAAGGTCCGGCGATAAATTCCGCCTGCGGCAGCACCTCGCGCAATGACGGCAAACGCGCCGGCGCATCGCGGGTGTCGGCAACCCGCACTGTAGCGCCGCACCGGGACAGCCAATGCGCGATAGCCAGCCCGGACTCGCCCAAACCCAGCACCAAAACGTGTTTACCTTCGTAGTCCATTAGCGTAGTTTCAAAGTGGACAAGCCAAACAATACCAGTATCATGGTGACGATCCAGAACCGCACCACCACTTGCGTTTCTTTCCAGCCTTTTTGTTCAAAATGATGATGCAACGGCGCCATCAATAAAATGCGGCGCCCGGTTCCATACCGAAATTTTGTAAATTTGAAATAAGAGACCTGCAGCACCACCGACAGGGTTTCGGCCACGAAAACACCTCCCATCATGAACAGGACGATTTCCTGACGCACAATCACCGCAATCGTGCCCAATGCGCCGCCGAGCGCCAGCGCGCCGACATCTCCCATGAAAACCTGGGCCGGATGCGCGTTGTACCAGAGGAAGGCCAACCCGGCCCCTGCCATCGCTGCGCAAAATATCAGCAGTTCGCCCGCTCCCGGAATGTGGGGAATGAACAGGTATTTCGAATATGTCGCATTGCCGGTCAGGTAAGCAATCAAACCGAGGGCGACGCCGACCATTACGGTGGGCATGATGGCCAGGCCATCCAGCCCATCGGTCAGATTCACTGCATTGCTGGTGCCGACGATTACGCAATATGTCAACGCGATGAATCCCCACACGCCTAGCGGATAACTGACAGTCTTGAAAAACGGCACGATCAGATCCGCCTTGGGCGGCAAATTCATGTTGAAACCGGAACCGACCCATGCCCCAAACAATTCCCACACCTTGGTGTTGGTCGGCGCCGATACCGAAAATGCAAGATAGAGCGCGGCAACGATGCCGATTACCGACTGCCAGAAATATTTTTCCCCGGAACGCATGCCTTGAGGATCCTTGAACACCACCTTGCGGTAATCGTCAACCCAGCCAACCATGCCGTAGCCAAGCGTGACGATCAGTACCGGCCAGATGAAGCGGTTGCTCAGATCGGCCCATAACAAAGTCGCCATGCCGATGGCGATCAAAATGAGTATGCCGCCCATGGTCGGCGTGCCGCCCTTGACCAGGTGCGTTTGCGGGCCGTCCAGACGGATCGCTTGCCCGACTTTCAGGCGCGCCAGCATGCGAATCACTGCCGGACCGGCAAACAAGCCTATCGCAAGCGCGGTCAGGGCCGCAAACACCGCGCGAAACGTGATGAAATTAAAGACCCGCAA
>JBIODP010000391.1:0-2305 GCA_044445195.1 Burkholderiales bacterium
CACCTTGGTGCCGCGTTGGCGAATGATGATACCGCCAGCATTGATAGCCTGACCGCCGTAGACCTTGACGCCGAGTCGTTTCGACTCTGAATCACGGCCGTTGCGCGTGGTGCCGCCGCCTTTTTTGTGTGCCATTTATATGACTCCTTCTGATCTAAGTTTGACCTGCGCTGATTAAGCGTTGATCGAGACGATTTGCAATTCGGTGTAATTTTGCCGATGGCCTTGGTGTTTCTGGTAATGCTTGCGACGGCGCATCTTGAAAATCTTGACCTTATCGTGGCGACCATGCGCCAATACCGTAGCCAGCACCTTGGCACCTTCGACCAGCGGCGAACCAAACTTAATGGTATCGCCAGCGCCCAATGCGAGCACTTGATCGATGGTGATTTCGGCGCCAATGTCTGCAGGTATCTGTTCTATTTTGAGTTTTTCGCCAGCGGCAACTTTATATTGCTTGCCACCGGTTTTTATGACCGCGTACAT
Organism: Burkholderiales bacterium; assembly: GCA_044445195.1. GTDB lineage: Bacteria > Pseudomonadota > Gammaproteobacteria > Burkholderiales > Burkholderiaceae_D > PKWO01. The sequence continues at coordinate 487 of JBIODP010000391.1, forward strand.
GGGAAACCTCATAAATTAATTTAGGGACATTCTCTCCCCCGATGCGACCGTTCACCATCATGCAAAAAAGTTCTCATACAAAAGAGGACTTGCCATGCAGGCACAGGCGGAATCGGGAAAACCTCAAATTATACATGGACTTAGCTGTAAGGTCAAAGGCAACAAAGTCGCTCGAACCTAGGCGTCACATGTTTGTTTGAGAAAGCGATGGCAGTCTGGCAGGTTTGTCATCGTATAATCGTCGGAATTGATGCTTCTTGCAGGTTTTATCTTGTCCTCCGCTATTCATATCCCCACTCAAAACAGCATAGTCAGGCCGATTGCCGCCGACATGGATGCGGTCAATGCGGTAATCCGCAGGCAACTGGATTCCTCCGTCCCTTTGGTGAACCAGATTGCCGAATACATCATCAGCGCCGGCGGCAAGCGCATTCGTCCATTATTGGTGTTGCTGATCGCGAACGCTTATGGCTATCGAGGCACGCATCACCACGAACTGGCCGCCGTGGTCGAGTTTATCCACACTGCGACTCTGCTGCATGACGATGTTGTGGACGAATCGGCGCTGCGACGCGGACGCCAGACCGCCAATGCGCTATTCGGCAATGCCGCGTCGGTGCTGGTGGGTGATTTCGTCTACTCCCGCGCTTTTCAGATGATGGTGTCGATCAATGATATGCGCGTGATGCAAATTCTGGCCGATGCCACCAATGTGATCGCCGAGGGCGAAGTTCTGCAACTATTGAACATGCACGACCCGGACGTGAGTGAGGAGCGCTATCTGCAGGTGATTCGCTCCAAAACCGCCAAGCTGTTCGAAGCGGCTGCTCAGCTCGGGGCCGTTGTCGCCGGCGCCTCGGAGGCAGAGGTCGAGGCTGCAGCCGAATACGGAAGGTCGCTCGGCACAGCTTTCCAGCTTATTGACGACGTGCTGGATTACTCCGGCAATGCAGCCGATATAGGGAAAAATGTCGGCGACGACTTGCGCGAAGGCAAACCGACGCTGCCGTTGATTTATTTGATGCAAAACGGCTTGCCAGGCCAGCGTGCACTGGTGCGCTCCTGCATCGAAAACGGCGACGAACAGCATTTCGACGAAATTCTGGCGGCGATCACGACTTCAGGCGCGCTTGATTACACCAGACGCAAAGCGGAGCAAGCGGCGCATCGCGCAACTGCATCGCTCGTCTCCTTGCCGGATAGTCAGTTCAAGGATTCTTTGCTACAATTATCGGCATTCGCGGTGGATCGTAATTATTGAATTTGCGAAAATTGCGCCATTCAAATTGCTACTCGAATCGGGGTGTAGCTTAGCCTGGTAGAGCGCTACGTTCGGGACGTAGAGGCCGGAGGTTCGAATCCTCTCACCCCGACCAATCCAGAAAGATCGTCCAGCACGCATCGCTGCAGGTCCGGGATCAGACCGGATCGTTCTGCAGATGACGATCGACATCACTGGTCCAGGCGGACCGCAAAGCTGTATTTCTGATGGCTTCTTATGTTAACTTGTTTGCGGTGACCGTTTGGATACCGTGCCAATTTGGGCGCAACTTCTTGCGCTCGCCTTGCTGATACTGCTTTCCGCCTTTTTCGCGATGGCCGAAACGGCCTTGATGGCGGCAAATCGCCATCGCCTTCGTCATTTGGCCAAACGTGGCAGCAAGCGCGCGGCCACCACAATGTGGCTGCTGGATCGCACCGACAAACTTCTTTCCCTGATATTGATCGCCAACACGCTGATCAATGCACTGGCGACGGCTCTGGTCACCGCAATCGCCATTTTTACCTTCGGCAACAACGAGCGGGTGCTCACCATCGC
>JBIODP010000392.1:0-2302 GCA_044445195.1 Burkholderiales bacterium
GTTCACCGTCGCTTGCCCCTAGGCGTTCCCGCCGACGGCACCGCCGCGCGCGGGGTAATGTAGTTATAGCTCAGCTTTGCTTAGCGCAGGCTTGCGTTGCCGGTCACCTCGGGCAGAAGTGGAGCCCCGGCGATTTGCGACATGGACTCAGCCTGGTGCAGCCTTGCCTGCGCAACGGCGAGGCTTGGCGATTCGCGCATTGCTTCCTCGATCAGCGTATTGAGCTGCGGATCGCCGTACGTCCGCCACCAGTCCTGGTCAGGCCATGCGGCCGCCGGGGCAGCAAAAGAAACACTGCTGCCAAGCTGCTGGACCGATTTCGCCTCGACCGCCTTGTCGAAGGTGGGAATCTGGGCACAGCCAGCCAGGCACAACAGGCAGGCGGCCGGCAAGAGCCGGAGACGGCGCAGGCCATATTCGGGGATGGATAGATGAATTGCTCTCATGTGATTTCCTTGTTTATGCCTTTGGGGGCAGTTAATACATTCGACTACCGGTGATGCTCATACTGAACTAAACTGAACTGTACCGTTCAGTACACTTTATATGCTTAATTTAAGCTTGTCAAGCAATATTGAACCGTACGGTACACTTTTCGCCAACCCGATGTTTATTTCATTGCAATACCGTACCGTTCAGTACACTTTATACACTTAATCTACGTATGTCAAGCGATATTGAACCGTACAGTACACTTTTAATTTGTTCGATAATTATTTTATTAAAATACCGTACCGTACGGTACAGATTAACTTGACAGACGGTGTTTGCCGAGCGATACTGTGACGATACTGTGACAATTAGCGCACAATAACCAACCGGAAAGGAGCGCTCCATGCGCAAGAACGACCAGAAACGACAACACATCCTCGATACCGCCTATCGCCTGTTTCAAAGCAAGGGCTTCGCGAATACGAGCATGTCGGAGATCACCGCCGAGGCCGGCGGCTCAAAAGCAACTGTCTATAACTACTTCCCGTCCAAGGAAGAACTTTTTGTCGAGTGCATGACCTCCATCACCGCTCGTTACCTCGAAGGCTCATTCAAGGGGTTAAAGGATTCTAAGGCGGAACTATCCGTAGCGCTCCTCGATATTGCCAAGAATCACTTGCGATTTATCTGCAGCCAGGAAATGCTGGCCTCCAAACGCTTGCTGATTACCGAGGCCGAGCGGTCGGGGATCGGAAGACTATTCCATAGGAAGATGGACAGCTATACGGAGGAGCTCGTGGCATTTCTTCATCGCGCAATGGACGAAGGTCTTCTGCGCCAAGGCGATCCACTCCTTGCCGCGCATCAGCTTCGCGCCCTTGTCGAGGCGGATATTGTCGAGCGTTGCCTGATGGGCGCGAGTAAGGCTCCCCTGACTGCAGCCGCTATCTCGCGGGCGGCAAAAAATGCCTTGACCACTTTTTTCCGGGCTTACGCGCCAGGCAAAGATGAAGAAACGCAAGTTGATGAGCCTGCGGCGGATATGGCACGCGCACTTAAGCTGGTCTCAAAAAAACGATGAAGCAAATATTGTCATCTTCAGAAGAAGGTTGCGCCGACTATCGTCGCACGGCTTCACTTTGCGCTAACCAGACGCCCGTCGTTAAAGTCGTTGATGGCCTGGAAAATCTCGGTCTGGGTATTCATGACGAAGGGGCCGTATTGCACGATCGGTTCGCGTAGCGGCTGGCCGGCAATCAGCAAGGCCCGCGTCGGCGCGTCGGCATGCATGACAACCCCATCGCTGTCGGCATCGTTTTTCAAAATCGCCATGCGCTGATTCGGCACCAGTTTTCCTTCAATTTGCAATTCGCCGCGATAGACAAAAATAAAGGCGTTGAATGTCGGCGGCATCGACTGCGTGAAGGACGCGCCGGGGGCCAGGTGCAAATCAAGATAGAGCGGCTTCGTGTCCTCACGCTGCACCGCACCTGCCACACCGTGGCTGGCACCGGCGATCACCCGCACCGTCACGCCGCCTGGCGTCGTGAATTCCGGGATATCTGCGCTTTGAATATCGCGGTACCACGGCGCGCGCATCTTGTCTTTCGCCGCCAGATTCAGCCAGAGCTGAAATCCTTCCATGCGTCCCTGTTCCTGTTCGGGAAGTTCCGAATGGATCACGCCGGACCCCGCCGTCATCCATTGCGCGCCACCGCTTTGCAGCAATCCTTCATTGCCTGCGCTGTCGCGGTGGCGCATGCTGCCGGCGATCATGTAAGTCACGGTTTCGAAGCCACGATGCGGATGGTCAGGGAAACCACCGATATAGTCTTCCGGCTTGTCGGTGCCAAAGGCATCGAGCATCAGA
>JBIODP010000393.1:0-2292 GCA_044445195.1 Burkholderiales bacterium
GCGGCGATCTCGAAGGTGGTGCGGGTGCGCGTGCTGCTCTCGAAGAACATGTTGAACACCGACTTGCCGTGCAGCAACGGGACTTTTTTGATCTCAAGCCCATCCCTACCATCGACGAAGGTCGCGGCTCTGTCGAGAATGTCGCGCAAGATGCCTACCGGCAAACCTTCGGTGGTCAGCAGATGCTGGAGTTCGCCGTGTTTGTTGAGCTGCGGATTGTTCATGCGATCATTCCCGCCTGTGGTTCATCGAAGTACGCCTGCAAGATCTGTTGCGCGGCATATTGGTCGAGCAGGGCCTTTTGCTTCATGCCGTGGATGCCCTCCGCGTTCAGCTGCGCGCTTGCGGCGAGCGAAGTATAACGCTCATCCAGCAAAATCACCGGCAAATTAAACCGCCCCTTGAGGCGGTTTGCAAAGCGGCGGCACAGCGCGGTCAGTTCATGCGGCGTGCCGTCTTCGTTACACGGCAGGCCTACTATCAACGCGCCGGGCTGCCATTCGGCCAGCAGCGCCGCAATCTTGATGAAGCGCGCCTCGGTCTTTTGTTCGTCTATCGTGGTCAGCGGATTGGCGCGCCGCAACAAAGTATTGCCGATGGCGATGCCGATGCGTTTGGTCCCGAAATCGAATGCCAGCAAAGTGCCTGATGGTATTGACGCATTCACAGAACAACTCCCAAAGTCCAACAACCAAGCCAAGCTAGGCGTGCGCAACAAATCGCAGCGCCGCATATTTTACATATGTAAGCAAGATTTTTTGCGCACAACAACGCATGGCGACGTTACTGGGCTTTGGGTCAGGCATGTCCGGCATCCTCCACCAGCGAGGCATAATCCACTCCGAGCAAGGCCATCGCCGCCGCAAGCCGCTCCTCGGCCGGCAAATCGAACAGGATGTGCTCGGAAGCCGCCACGGTCAGCCAGGTGTTCTCGGTGATCTCATGCTCCAACTGGCCCTGATCCCAACCTGCATAGCCCAGCGTGACGATCATATTGCGCGGCCCCCGCCCTTCACCGATGGCCTCGAGAATATCCTTGGAAGTGGTCAGCGCCAGCCTGTCGTTGATGCGTAACGTGGACTCCCAATTCCCCGGCGTGTCGTGCAACACGAAACCGCGCTCGGTTTGCACCGGCCCGCCAAAATGCACCGGCATCTTGGTGAGTCTGGTCTGATGCAGAGGAATGCTGACCTGATCGAACATCTCGCCCAGCGTCAAGCTGATAGGGCGATTCACCACAATGCCCAGCGCGCCGTTTTCGTTATGTTCGCATATGTAGGTAAGCGTGCCGGCAAAAACCCCCTCCTGCATGGCAGGCATGGCAATCAGGAAATGGTGGGTCAGATTGAAATCGGGCATGGCGGCATTGTAGCTGTCTGTGCCGAGCCGCACAATTTGAATAATGGCATCTTTAAAATCCGCTTAGCCGGATCGGATGCCCGGATCAAAAAATTATTGCTGAAACATTTGACGGAAGTAGTAATATTGCGCCACCGTTGATAAAAATCGTCCGCACGGCTTTAAGCGCAACTGGCAACGGATAGCAACACCCTGAAAAATTTCATCGTAAACGCGAATTTTGGAGGCCCGATATGGCACACACACAACATGCAAGCGCAAAACGCTCCGGGCAATCGAGCGTGCCGGGTATGTTATTTTCGTCAATAATCGGGGCATCGTTGATCCTCGCCGTACCTGCACTTGCTGAAACGGATCACGAACGCATCCAGGATATGCAGCGTGAAATTGATACTCTCCAGAATGAGGTTACCCAAATGACCGGCGGGATGGATCGCCATTCTGCCAGCAGCGAGGGGTTGCCGATGCACGGCTTTATGGATGTCGGATTTGCTCTTAACAGCCAGGGGGACCGGGTAGCCAATCCGCAAGGATTTTACATAGGTTCGCTGGATTTCTATCTGACGCCGCATTTTGGAAACGTCAAAGCACTTGTTGAGCCTAATTTTGAGGAGATTCCGGGAGGTTCATTTAAAACGGATTTGGAACGGCTGCAAATAGGCTATACCTTTAGCGATGCCGCGACAGTCTGGGGGGGCGCTTCCACACCCCTTATGGATACTGGAATACCGCTTTTCACCATGGGTCGCTAATGCAGACTACGATCTTAAGGCCGCTGTTCCTCGAATTCGAAGACGGCGGCGGAATTCTGCCGGCACATATGGTAGGAGTCTGGGGCACGGGCAAATTCAAAATGGACAGGGGACGGCTGACCTACGATGCGTTTGTCGGGAATGGTCCCAAAATCATCATAGGGGGCGCCGGCACTCCTCC
>JBIODP010000394.1:0-2292 GCA_044445195.1 Burkholderiales bacterium
GGCGCATCCCAACATCACCGTGCTGGAACAGCATATTGCCATTGACCTGATCACCGGCAAAAAATTCGGCCATGGCGACAACCGCTGCCACGGCGCGTACGTGCTAAATTGTACAAGCGATGAGGTGGTCACCCTTGCCGCGCACGACACCATCCTTGCCACCGGCGGAGCCGGCAAGGTTTATCTCTATACCACCAACCCCGATACCGCCACCGGCGACGGTATCGCCATGGGCTGGCGCGCTGGCTGCCGCGTGTCCAATATGGAATTCATCCAGTTCCATCCCACTTGTTTGTACCACCCCCACGCCAAATCCTTCCTGATCTCTGAGGCAGTACGCGGCGAAGGCGGCATCCTGAAGCTGCCGGATGGTACGCGCTTCATGCCTTGGCACGACGAGCACGCCGAACTCGCCCCGCGCGACATCGTGGCACGCGCTATAGATTTCGAGATGAAGAAACACGGCCTGGATTGCGTCTATCTGGATATCTCGCACAAGCCAGAAGCTTTTATCAAGGAACATTTCCCCACCATCTACGCGCGCTGCCTGGCGCTGGGCATTGACATCGCGCACCAGCCCATCCCCGTGGTGCCAGCAGCGCACTACACCTGCGGCGGCGTATTTGCCGACCTGCATGGCCGCACCGACGTGGACAACCTATACGCCATCGGCGAAAACGCTTATACCGGCCTGCATGGCGCAAACCGCCTGGCGAGCAATTCCCTGGTGGAATGCCTGGTATTCGCCGAAGCCGCGGCACGGGATATATTGGCCAAGCCGCACGGCGCGCCGATTACGTTGCCGCCGTGGGATGAAAGCCGCGTAACCGATGCAGACGAACAAATCATCATCTCGCACAACTGGGAGGAATTGCGCCGTTTCATGTGGGATTACGTCGGCATCGTGCGCACCACCAAGCGCCTGCAGCGCGCGCAGCACCGCATCAGATTGCTGCACGAGGAAATCAATGAATACTACGCCAACTTCCACGTCACCGCCGACCTGCTGGAATTGCGCAATCTGGTGCTCTCCGCCGACCTCATCGTGCAAAGCGCGCTATCGCGGCATGAAAGCCGCGGCCTGCATTACAGCAGGGATTACCCGGGGACATTGCCGCTGGCCTTGCCCACGGTGCTCACGCCGCCTGGCTACGGCGCGGCCTGAGTTCCCCACTTCAACCAGACCCGCAACTGACGGAATGACTCCGCCTCCAGACTGTCTGGCAGGATGATCACGCTGAGCGCAAAGCGTGAGCCTTGCGGCAACACGTTCAATACCGTCAGGTAAGGCATGACCAAGCTGTCATGCAGTATCTCGCAAGGCAAGCGCACGCCGTCGCGCCTGAGCAATATGGCGCCATTCCCTTCCATGATCAGCCCGATGCAGGAGGCCGGCAAGCGCAGCCATGCATCGCGTCGCAGGTAATACAGCAGACTTGACAGAAGCAGAACGGCCAGCACCAGTTTGGACCACAGCGGCACCAGAGCAAGCGGCAGCATAGCCAGGACAGCGCCGTGTGCCGCAACCAGCATGATGGTCAGATAACGCGACGCCTGAAATTCGAAATGTTGCTGCAAGGCCGGTCGCCCGGAAATGATAATAGCGGCTGAATATCAGAAAAGGACAAACAAAACCACGCCGATCAACACCAGCACGATAATGGCGATCAACAGCAGGTTCCCGCTTCCACCCGGACTGTCTTCAGTTTCATCGCTGTCTTCCAGCGCGGCGGACGGTTGGCGTGCCGGCGGTGGCGGCGCCGGTACCGGTTTGGGCTTGCTGGAAACAGCCATAAGCGGCGGGGGGCCGGCGTCGCCAAAGTCCGGGCGCACCATTTTAAGCGTCCTGGAAATCTCCTCGACCTCTTTTTCATCATTGGTCATTGCCGCAAGGCGTAACGTGGCCGCAAGCGAATCAAATGCACCGGACAAACCCATCGTGGCAAGCGGTACGGCTCCTTCATCCTCAGCCATGGTTGTCCCGGCAGCAGGCGCAGCATCCATCGGCGACTTGGGTTGCTGCCTGGGCGCAACAGCCATGGATACTTGCGGCATGCTGTCTCGGCAAGTGCGCAAATCGTCGGCGAATTCCCTGGCATTTTGATAACGCTCATCCATCTTTTTTGCCAGCGCCTTGGCAACGATGAAATTGAGCATGTCCGGCACAGCCGGGTTCAGCGAACTCGGCTGCGGCGGCGAAGCATTCAGCGTCTGGTACATGATGGCATTGACGTTTTCGCCGGAAAACGGAGGGCGTCCTGTCAACATCTCATACAGCATGATCCCCAGCGA
>JBIODP010000395.1:0-2278 GCA_044445195.1 Burkholderiales bacterium
AGCCACCGCGGCAAGGAGTTTACCTCGATCTATGTGGAAGCTGAATCCCTGCTGCGCGAACTGTTGAATGTTCCTGCCAATTACAAAGTGTTGTTCCTGCAGGGCGGGGCAATTGGCCAGAATGCGATCGTGCCGATGAATTTGCTACGCGGCAAAACCAGTATTGACTTTGTCAACACCGGTGATTGGTCCAAACGATCGATCGCTGAAGCGCAAAAATATTGTGCTGTCAATATCGCCGCTACGGCTGAGGCCGGCAACTTCACCAGCATACCGAAGCAGGGTACCTGGAAGCTGGACCCTAACGCGGCTTACGTGCATATTTGCTCGAACGAAACCATCGGCGGCATTGAGTACCACTGGACGCCGGATACCGGCCCGGTACCGCTGGTGGCCGACATGTCTTCCAACATCCTGTCGCGCCCGGTCGATGTCAACCGCTACGGGCTGATCTACTGCGGCGCGCAAAAAAACATCGGCCAGTCCGGATTGACCATTGTGATCGTGCGCGAAGACCTGATCGGCAACGCATTGCCGATTACCCCGTCGGCGTTCGATTACAAGCTGCAGGCGGACAACGATTCGATGGTCAACACGCCCCCCACCTACGCGATCTATATTGCCGGATTGGTATTCAAGTGGATCAAGGAGCAGGGCGGCCTGGCATCGATGGAGACGCATAACCGCAGCAAGGCAGCGCTGTTGTACGATTATCTCGACTCGACGTCGTATTATTCCAGCCCGGTGGCGCGTGAAGACCGTTCGCTGATGAACGTGCCGTTCAAGCTGCGCGATGCAACCCTCGACGAAGCCTTTCTGAAGGGGGCCCAGGCACGCAACCTGTTACAGTTGAAAGGCCATCGTCTGTCGGGCGGCATGCGCGCCTCAATCTATAACGCGATGCCGATTGAAGGCGTCAAGGCGCTGGTGGAGTACATGAAGGAGTTTGAAAATAGTCATGGTTAAGCGTGGTGAGGTTGCGGCGCCGGATGTGGCAACAGCTGACGCATCCCATCGAAAGTTGTTTAATTTGTTGCGCTAACTCGTTAATTCCCTTGCGAATTCCCAGTATTTTGTTAAACTTCATACTACTTAATTATTGGCAGCAATCAGGAGGGTCGCAGATGGGGAAATCCGCACGTGGTTTATTTTTTTCATTGCTGCTCATAGCCTTCGGCGTCGCCAATGCGGTTGCTGAGGAAGATTTGTCGGCAAATGACACGTCGGTAAACCAAGGCGCAATCCATACCCATACCCACAAACATAAGGTCAGGCATCATGCAGCCCACAGGAGGGTTGCGTTTGCGCATGGCCGCCACCATGCTGGGTTGCAGCGCGTCGCTTATACACCAGCGTCTGCCGCAGCTCCAGTCAGCGTTGGCGACCTGGCAGGGTTGAATCGCACGCGCGATGCGCTGGATTTGAAGTCAAGCGTTGCGCTGGTGCTGGATCAATCCAGTTCGCAGGTTCTGTTCGACAAGAATTCCGCCGTGGCCTTGCCGATTGCTTCCATCACCAAGTTGATGACATCTTTGGTGGTTGTCGAGGCCAAACAGGATATGAATGAAATTCTGGAGATCACCGACGCCGACGTCGACAGGGAGAAAAATAGCGCTTCCCGTTTGCATCCGGGGGTTCGCATGTCGCGCGGTAACATGCTGCATATTGCGCTCATGAGTTCGGAAAACCGTGCTGCATCGGCCTTGGGGCGCAACTATCCCGGCGGATTGCCGGCGGTGGTGGCGGCAATGAATGCCAAGGCGAAGGAGCTCGGCATGAACGATACGCATTATGTTGAACCTACCGGCCTCTCCAGCCAAAATGTGGCCAGTGCGCGCGATTTGGCTAAATTGGTGGCTGCGGCGCAGCAGGAACCGCTTTTGTGCCAGTATTCGACCGACTCAAAATATGTGTTTGCCGACGCAAGCGGACGTGAAAGGCAATATTGCAATTCCAATCACCTGGTTTCCAATCCAACCTGGGATATATTGCTGCAAAAAACCGGATACATTACCGAAGCCGGCCATTGCCTGGTGATGCGGGCCATGATCGAAGGGCGCGCGGTCATCATGGTATTTCTCGACTCGAAAGGCAAACAGTCGCGGCTGGCGGATGCCGGACGCATCCGTAAATGGCTGGAAACGCTCAAGCCGACTGCCGCAACGCACTTGACCGCCGCCACACAGGGCTAGCCGCAAAGCTGCCTATCTTTACAGCCCTACCCGGTGGGGCGCCTCCGTAAATGGCTGGAAACGCTCAAGCCTGATGCGGCACATAT
>JBIODP010000396.1:0-2276 GCA_044445195.1 Burkholderiales bacterium
ATCCGGATAGTCGATATACGGATAGAAAATACCCATGGCATTCGAGCCGCCCCCTATGCAGGCCATCACATAGTCCGGCTGACGCCCAGTCATTTCAGGCATCTGTTGCAGGCATTCCACGCCAATTACCGATTGGAAATCGCGCACCATCATCGGGTAGGGATGCGGACCGGCGACGGTGCCGATGATATAAAAGGTATTTTCAACATTGGTAACCCAATCGCGCATTGCCTCGTTGAGCGCATCTTTCAGTGTCTTGGAACCGGACTCGACCGGAACGACTTTGGCGCCCAGCAATTCCATCCGATAAAGGTTTTGCACTTGGCGTTTAACATCTTCGCTGCCCATATATACAACGCACTCCATGCCGAAACGGGCACAGATGGTGGCTGTTGCGACGCCATGCTGGCCAGCCCCGGTCTCGGCGATCACGCGCGGTTTGCCCATGCGCTTGGCCAATAACGCCTGACCGATTACATTATTAATTTTGTGGGCGCCGGTGTGGTTCAGATCCTCGCGCTTCAAATAAATCTGCGCTCCGCCAATCAGTTCCGACCAGCGCCTGGCATGATAAATCGGGCTGGGACGGCCGACGAAATGCTTTAATTCCGAGTGAAATTCAGCTAGAAACTCAGGATCTTTGATGTAGTGAGCATAAGCTTGTTTTAACTCGGTTAACGCATGAGTCAGCGTTTCCGCAGAAAAACTACCGCCGTAAATGCCAAAATGGCCCTTGCTGTCGGGCATATTATAGTGCGTAGCCGACGGTGCGTCGGGGGCGGTTGATTCTGCGCACCGTTCATGGCGCTCATGATTGTGCGGATTTAATTGGGTCATGGAGTTTCTCTCATGGGGTGGGTTGCGTCTGCGTGTCTGCCATGTGCACCGCGCTAATAAAAGCGCGAACTTTGGCAACATCCTTGACGCCCTTGCTCAATTCGACGCCACTGCTGACATCGACTGCGTGCGGGCGTACGCGAACAACCGCCTCAATGACGTTTTGTTCGCTCAAGCCACCAATTAAAACGACCCGAGGCGCGAGTTCTTTTGGAATGAGAGCCCAATCAAAAACCTTTCCACCGCCGCCATAGCCGTCTACAAAGGCATCCAGCAATAATCCGGAAAATAAATTACTGGCAGCGCGATATGTCTGATCATATTCTAGCAAATTTGCGGCAGTCATGCCGGGCCGCACTCTGACCGCCCGCACAAACGGCCGATTGACAGCCTTGGCGGCTTCACAGCATTCCTGCAAGGATTCATCTCCGTGGAATTGCAAAAGTGAAATGGGCGCCTGCGCAACAATTGCCGCGACCTCGATAGCGGTCGCATTGACAAACAAGCCGACGCTGGTCACGAACGGCGGTAGCGCCGATATCAGCTTGGCAGCAACCGCCGGAGCCACATAACGCGGACTGCCGGGAAAAAAAACGAATCCAACGGCATCGGCGCCAGCTGCAACCGCCAAATCCAGGTCTTCAATCCGCGTCAAACCACATATCTTGATCCGGGTCCGGCGGGGCATGGCATCCATCATGGCATTCCCTTAAAAGAATTTACACAGTCCAAGGTAACTCCACCGCCTGTTGCGGCAATCCCCAGACTGGATCGTAATCGATTTTAGCCAGATACAGGCCATCGGGCATGAAGGTTGGCGCCGCTTTCCCGCGATCCAGCCCCTCCAGAATTTCTTTTATCCACTCCGGTTCCTTATTACCGGTACCGGCAAGAATCAACGCGCCGACGATATTGCGCACCATATGGTGCAAAAAGGCACTCGCCCGCAACGTGAACACGATCAAGTCTCCATGCCTGACTATATGCACATCGTACATTGTTTTTACGGGGGATTTTGCCTGGCATTGCGAGGAACGGAAGGCAGAAAAATCATGCACGCCAATCAAAAACCGTGCAGCAGCCTGAATCTTTTCTATGTCCAGCGGGCGGAATATCCATCCGGCTTTGCCCGCAAGAAGCGGCGACCGGATCGGGTGGTTATACAGCAGGTAGTGGTAGGTGCGCGATCTGGCGCTAAAGCGCGAATGAAACTCTTGCGCCGCATTGCCTGACACTTCACTGGCCCAACGCACAGCGATCGACGACGGCAAATTGGCATTCAACCCGCGAACCCATGAAAATGCCTCACGCTCCAAATTGGTATCGAAATGAACGACTTGCTCCAGCGCATGCACGCCGGCATCGGTTCGCCCGGCGCATGTAGTCACAATATCAGTCAGCGTAAATTTCTGCAAAGCGAGCTGCAGCTTGTCCTGTAC
>JBIODP010000397.1:0-2274 GCA_044445195.1 Burkholderiales bacterium
ATGGTTGTTTTCTCCGAATGGATGGGAGGCGGGCAATCGATCTATGACGACAGCGATGTTCGTGAATGGTCTCGAATCAAGCCAAACTCCCTGGAGGAAATGGTATTCAACTACGCCTGCGGCAAGAAGTAGGCAAACTGCCATCGACATTATGATTGTGGTTCATGAAATAGCTAATTTGACTTAAGGAACCTCTGATTAAGTCCATCATGAACCGCGTTGCTGACAAAAACAGGATAATCGCAAGGCGCGCGACGCCGGTCGTAGTTATTCTACGATGCCAAGGGGCGCAACACAGCGAGCGCCTGTTTTTGTCGCAACCCTTAAGGGCATTGGCTTTGCGGGCGGTCTGCGGCGTGCGGCTACAACACGTTACTGGCGAAGCCAGCCGATTGCGGGAGCAGCCGCTGCAACCCCCTCCCGCAACGGACGCTTACGCGCACCGTGTCGGGGGTGCTGCTCCTAGCGAAGGGAATGACCATTCGCGTCGTCGCCTTTCTTGCATCCCGCAAAGCCGAATGCGCGGCCATGCGGGACTTAATCAGAGATTCCTTAATATTATCGAGTTAACGTAAACCTTATGTCGCGGTAAGTCTGATATATAGCCAATACCGGTTGATCCAGAAGTGGTGCCGAGTAAAGATATCTACGTATACCGGACATGCAGCCTCAGGCAAATGTCATTTAATTGCCATCCCATGACGGATTTTCGTAAGCTGCGATGGATATTGCTGGCTAGAAAAATTGTTATTGAATGTAAACAACAGTTTGGAATATTGGTACAGCAATTGCGTATATCAGTTTCGACATATCGCATCGGTGTGTTTAATTGATAAACAGGAGAGATTTCATGAGACCGAGCAAATTATTTGTGGCACTTGTTTTGGCGGGCGTAACTGCCGTGGCGGTTGCGCAACCCGACGATTCCCAAGGCGGGGGACAAGCGGGCCCTGTCATGGATGGAAAGGTCGGGTCTGATATGGGTCCGGGCATGGGTTCAGGCGGCGGTCAACATCCGCATGGCCCTCCGCCTCAGGCGATTGCTGCATGCAAGGACAAATCCAGCGGGGCATCTTGCAGCTTTGTCGGCCGTGAGAATCAAACGCGCTCCGGTACCTGTTTTGCACCCCCCGGAGAAAACCATCCTCTGGCATGCCGCCCTGATCGAGCTGCAAAAGATGCCGGCGGGCAAGGTATGGGTGGCTAGGGATCGGAAGGGCAACGCGGCTCGGCGATGGGCGGCATGGAAGGCGGATATTAGTAACTGAGGTCGCAGCGCCGTAAGCGCAGAATTGTTATGAGTGCAGTTCTGCCATAGCCTATGCAGGTTGCGCCTTCTGCAAAAATGCTCGGTGGCTGAGCGCATTGACGAAGCAGAGTGCCCAGAGGCCAGGCGACATTACAAATCAAACGGCGCACCTTGTTCCGCTCGACCTCAACCGCCATATGGCTGATTCAAGGCAGAGACGGTCTGTGAGCTCTGCCCGAGGCAACCGCCCATCGCGGCAATCCTGACGGCAACGTGTAACGCGCTCAATACACCAGCACATTCGTCGCGGCCACGCATTCGGCGACGAATGTCGCGGCGCCGACGATGGTCGCGCCCTCGACCATGTCCGGTTGCGCGATCTTGCGCGACCCGACGCACGGACCGCATACGTAAATCTTGCCGCCGGCCTCGGTGTAGGTCTTCAGCAGGTCCTTGAGCGGCGGGAAGCCCGAAGCCGCCACGTGGTCGGCCATGCCTTTGACCGTCAGCATCACGCCGTTGCCCTGGAACCCCATCAGCACGTCAACGTCCGATGCCTGCGCGGTCACTGCCATGACGAAGGGAATCGTTGCAAGCTCGGGATTATCCGGCCCGTTTGTGACCATCAACACCAATTTCTTTTTGTTGTCTGCCATGATAGTTTCTCCTTGTTTGGTTGATCAAAAAATGGAAAGAACGCCCTGTATACCGAAGCCAGATAGCTGATTTCGTTTTCAGACAGAGACGAGCAGGTAAACGCCGCTGATCGCGATGGCGCTGCCCAGCAGCCGGGACAACACGGCATACCGCTGGCGCATCGCCAGACCCGTCATGATGCCGCTGAGATGCAAGGCCGCCGTCGCGGCGAGGAAGCCCAGCGCATATTCCGCCGGAGCGGCCGATGCAGGCAGTTCAATGCCATGCGCGTAACCGTGGAGCAGGCCGAACAGAGCGGTGATCGCCACGCTGAGCGCTGCGGGCAGTTGCAGCGAGAGCGCAATTATCAGGCCCAATGCCAGCACCGA
>JBIODP010000398.1:0-2253 GCA_044445195.1 Burkholderiales bacterium
GGATCGACCATCGGGCCGGCAGCAAAGGCGCTGCGCTGGCCTTTTATACCCTGTTTTCAATGACGCCGATCCTGATCCTGGCGATAGCGGGAGCCGGATATTTTTTCGGCGCCGAAGCGGCGCAGGGCGAGATCATCGCGCAAATTGAAAAATTTACAGGACACAATCGCGCGCAGGCAATCCAGGCATTGCTGGCTGGTGTTCAAGACCCTGCCCGCGGGCTTGCCGCGACGATCACAGGGAGCGTCTTGCTGCTGGTTTGCGCCGCCAGGGTCTTCGTCGAGCTGAAAGGCAGCCTTGACGAATTATGGGGCGCCAAACCGCAAAAAGGGCTGGCTATCATCACGCTATTTTTGCGTACCCAGCTCCGTTCGTTCGGCTTGGTGCTGTTACTGGGGATTTTACTGTTTGCCGCGCTCGTGTTCAGCGCTGCGTTGACGGTGCTTAACAATCATGCGGAAGGGATGTGGAAAAATTCCTACGGCATTTTGGCAACCTGCTCATCGGCGATGGCATTTGGGGTGATCACCTGTCTTTTTGCCGTGATCTACAAGGCACTGCCGGATGCGCCGCTCTCCTGGCGCGATGTCTGGGCAGGCGCCGTTTTTACGGCAGGGTTATTCAGCATTGGAAAATATGCCATCGGCCTGTATCTGGTTGCCAGCGGCGTGGCGTCCGGCTTTGGCGCAGCCGGGTCGCTCATCGCATTGTTACTATGGATATATTATTCCGCCCAGATATTCTTTTTCGGGGCAGAGTTTACCCGGCAGTACGCGCTGGAGTTTGGAAGCCTCCGAAAACAGGTAAAACCCCTGCGGCCAGCCTTGACCGCAGGGTTTACACCCTAGTGAACGGCGGCCATTTCGGCGCCCAGGCCGGTTTCGGAACGAATCTTTTGCGCATCGAATGCTGCCCGTTCTTTTTTCGCGCTTTCGCTGCCGTCTGTCACTGATGCAATATAGCAAACGATCAACACCGTCGGCAACACGACGAAGGTCGGGAAGTCGTACGGGAAGATGGCGGGCCCCATGTTAAGCACTTTGGTCCATACCGTCGGACCGAGGATCAGCAGGATGATCGACCCGAAAATTCCGGTGTAACCGCCGAGTACCGCGCCACGCGTCGTCAGTCCGCGCCAGAATACGGACATGGCCAGGATGGGGAAGTTGGCGCAGGCCGCAATCGAGAAGGTCAATGCCACGATATAAGCGACATTCTGCTTTTCGAACGCGATGCCCAGCAGCACCGCCAGCACCCCCAGGCCAACCACGCAAAGCTTGGAGACGCGCACTTCCTGCGCCTCGGTTGCTTTGCCCTTCATGATCACATTGGCGTAAATGTCATGCGACAGCGCCGAAGCGCCCGCCAGCGTCAGTCCCGACACCACCGCTAAAATGGTCGCGAAGGCCACTGCGGCGATGAAGCCGAGGAAGTAATCGCCGCCAAGCGCATGGGAAAGATAGACTGCCGGCATGCTGCCGCCGCCCTTGAGGGCAAGCACATTCTTGCTGATGTCGAGCACATACTCAGGGTTATTGGCAACCAGGACAATAGCCCCGAAGCCGATGATGAAGGTCAGCACGTAGAAGTAGCCGATGAAGCAGGTTCCGTAAAGCACCGACTTGCGCGCTGCCTTGGCATCGGTGACGGTGAAGAAGCGCATCAGGATGTGCGGCAAACCGGCGGTGCCGAACATCAGCGTCAGGCCCAGCGAAATCGACTCGATAGGATTCGACTTGGCGCCGATCGGCACCACCGACTTCATGATGTCCATGTGTTTGGGATGCGCGGCCACGGCATCGGAGAAAAGTTTCTCGAAACTCCAACCCTCGTGCGCCATCACGCCGAGCGCCATCAAGGTGGCGCCGCCCAGCAGCAAACCAGCCTTGATGATTTGCACCCAGGTGGTTGCCTTCATGCCGCCGAAAGTGACATAGATGATAATCAGCACGCCAATGATGACGATCGATGTCCTATACCCAAGCTGCGGCACCAGCGTATGCAGCAATTGTCCTGCGCCCACCGCCTGGCCGATCAAATACCAAAGCACGACAATGAGGGAACCGATGGCCGCCATAGTGCGAACCGGACCCTGTTGCAGGCGAAACGAAGCAACGTCGGCATAGGTGTATTTTCCCAGGTTGCGCAAACGTTCGGCGATAAGGAACAGGATAATCGGCCACCCGACCAGCCACCCTACCGAATAGATCAGGCCATAGAATCCGTTCATATAGACCAGCGCGGCAATGCCGA
>JBIODP010000399.1:0-2247 GCA_044445195.1 Burkholderiales bacterium
ATTCAGGGTAACGTGATCGAGGCTAACGATTCCTTCTGCCGTATGTTGGGCTATACCCAGGAAGAAGTGGTTCGGCTTAACGTGTCTGATTGGGATGTGCAATTTACGGCGGAGGAATTGAAGGCGCGCGTCAAGGAGTTCATCGACCAAGGCTCCAGCGCGACATTTGATACCATACACCGGCGCAAGGACGGCTCGCTGTTGAATGTCGAAGTCAGTTGCAGCGGAGTGAACATAGAAGGAGGGCAATTCGTTTTCGCGACAAGCCGCGACATCACCGAGCGCAAATTGGCGGAGTCGGAAATCCACTCGCTGGCTTTTTATGACGTACTGACCCATCTTCCCAACCGCCGTTTGTTGATGGATCGCCTGAACCAAACCATGGCATTAGGTTCCCGCAATGGACTGTACGGGGCTATCCTGTTTCTCGATCTGGATAATTTCAAAGCGCTTAACGACACTAAAGGGCATGACATTGGCGATCTATTGCTGTTCGAGGTTGCAAAACGCCTGCAAGGTTGTGTGCGTGAAGGGGATACGGTCGGCAGATTCGGCGGTGACGAATTTGTGCTTATTCTGGAAGGGTTGAGTTCCAAACAGGACGAGGCAATCGCTCAAGCCGAAATAGTCGCGGAAAAAGTTCGCGCCGCGCTTGGCAAATCCTTTCAACTTGGCGGACTGGTGTATCACGGTACGACCAGCATCGGCATCAACCTGTTTCTCGACCATTCCGGAACCACCGACGAATTGTTCAAGCAGGCCGATGTGGCCATGTATCAAGCCAAACAGTCCGGCCGGAATGCCATCCGTTTCTTCGATCCAGCGATGCAGGCGGTGCTGGAAGCTCGTAGCGAACTGGAAGCGGCGCTGCGCGGGGCGCTATCGAAACAGCAGTTCAGCCTGCATTACCAGATACAGGTGGATGCGGCATTGCGGCCGATCGGGGCGGAAGCATTGTTGCGCTGGCAACACCCGGACCTGGGCATGGTTCCGCCGGTGCGATTCATTCCGCTGGCCGAGGAAACCGGTTTGATCGTTCCGATAGGGCAATGGGTGCTGGAAAGCGCTTGCGCACAGATCAAGTTATGGGAAGGCGATCCGCTGTTCCGCGATCTGAACATTGCGGTGAATGTCAGTGCGCGCGAATTTCGTCAGGAGAGTTTTGTCGCACAGATCAAAGCAGTGCTGGACAAGTGCGGCATCAAGCCAAACCGGTTGAAGCTTGAACTGACCGAGAGTCTGATTCTGCACAATGTCGAAGACAGCATCAGCAAAATGCAGCAATTGAAGTCTATGGGGGTGGACTTCTCCATGGATGATTTCGGCACCGGTTTTTCCTCGCTGTCCTATCTGAAACGATTGCCGCTGGATCAAATCAAGATAGACCAATCCTTCGTGCGCGACATCAGCACCGATTCGAGCGATGCGGCCATCGTGCAGACCATCATCGCGATGGCTGAAACTCTTGGTCTGAAAGTGATCGCCGAGGGAGTGGAAACCGAAGCGCAGCGTGAATTTCTTGATTTGCGGGGCTGTCCTGCCTTTCAGGGTTATTTGTTCAGCAGGCCTGTGCCCGTACAGCAATTTGAGCGATTGGTCGCCACCTGGGAAGAAAAGAGAGCGATCTTCTTATGATCCTTCCCGGTAAGCATGTGCAGCAATGAAGAAAAGAACCTTTCCCTTGTCCCGCGTATACCGCCTGCTAGAACCGGGGCCGGTGGTGCTGGTGACGACTGCGCACAAGGGCAAGGCGAACATCATGACCCAGTCGTGGCACACGATGATGGAGTTCGAGCCGCCGCTGGTGGGCTGTGTGATCAGCGGGCGCAATCACAGCTTCGATGCTTTGCTTGCGACCAGGGAATGCGTGCTCAATATCCCGGCGGTGGATCTGGCGAAGCAGGTGGTGGGCGTCGGCAACTGCTCCGGGAAGAAGGTGGACAAGTTCAAGAAGTTCAAGCTGACGCCGTTGCCCGCCTCGCAGGTGGAGCCGCCGCTGATCGCCGAGTGCTACGCCAATCTCGAATGCAGGGTGGTCGATAGCCGCCTCGTGAACAAGTACAACCTTTTCGTGCTCGAGGTGTTGAAGGCCTGGACCGATCCGAAGCAGCGGAACCCGAAAACCATCCACCATCGCGGCTATGGCAGGTTCGTGGTGGATGGCTCGCTGATCAAGCTGAAATCGAAGATGCGATGATTGAACAGGCTTTGAGGCGTCGGCGCCGGAACGGACACCGTCAATTGATC
>JBIODP010000400.1:0-2236 GCA_044445195.1 Burkholderiales bacterium
TGATAGACCAGGCAGTGGCCAGCGACAAAAGGTGAAACCTACTGCGCACGGCATAATGGCGTTGCTCAATGACTCAAGATGCTCATTTACACTTAAGTAAACTCCGCTCTTTCGCCATCTCGCGCCTTGTTCTGCCTTCGCTCGTGACGGTTTCAAGTTCTCCGGTCAGAGAGGCGGTATGAACCTCAAGAGAAGACATCTTGACGGCATACTGCTGTTCGACAAGCCGCTGGAACTCAGTTCTAACAACGCGCTGCAAAAGGCCCGCCGCCTGTTCCATGCCGAAAAAGCCGGACACACCGGCACGCTTGACCCGCTCGCCACCGGCCTGCTGCCGATCTGTTTCGGCGAAGCCACCAAATTCTCCAATGCCTTGCTCGATGCAGACAAGACCTACCGAGCCTTGTTGCGCCTCGGGCAAACCACCAGCACCGGCGATGCAGAAGGCGAGATACTCAGCGAACATCCGGTCAATGTGACTCAAGCCGAGGTCGATGCGGTGCTGGAAAGATTTCGCGGCGAGATCCAGCAGCTGCCGCCGATGCACAGCGCGCTCAAGCATCAGGGCAAGCCGCTCTATGAATACATCCGCAAAGGCGAGACCATCGAGCGTGAGCTGCGCAGCGTAGTGATCCATGAACTGAAGTTGAACTTTTTCAGCGGCAACGAGATGGACATCACCGTGCGTTGCAGCAAGGGAACTTACATCCGCACTCTGGCCGAAGACATCGGCGCGGCGCTCGGCTGCGGCGCACACCTGATCGGCTTGCGCCGCACTGCGATCGCACATTTCGATCTGCGCAATGCCCATACCCTGCAGCAACTGGCAGCGATGACCGAGGCTGGGCGCGATGCCTGCATCCTGCCGCTGGAATCCCTGATACCGGATATGCCGAAACTGCAATTGGATAGCGAGCAGCTCAAACGCCTCGCGCAAGGACAACGTCTGGCGCTGGACACCGGCTTGCCGGATGGCAAGGTCAATCTGCAAGGTCCGCACGGATTCATCGGTGTGGGGGTATTGCAAGGTCGCCGCCTCGCCCCGGACAGACTGTTGTCTGATGTGGCGATACAGGCTGCAACCAATTTATTGCAACCGCGCCACGTCTAGCTTCCTTGCCGAAAGGGGTGCGAATGAAGAAGAAGTGCGGGCAGCACTGGAAGGAGGCGAGAGGTTTCCCGCGAAGCATGGCCGGACTGGGTTTCGCCGGAACTTTCCCTTTAACGGGGAATGGAATGGCAGGCACTATGGCGTTAAACAAATTGAGGCCTATGCCGTGGAAGAAAACGGCTGGTTGGTCATAACCGTAATCGTCAAATTTTTCTGATAGGATACGAACATGAAACTGAGCTACGACCCGAAATACAACATCGCATATCTGCGTTTCCATGAAAAGTGTGGCACAGTCACGACCATCAAGGTCAGCGATGAAATGAATGTTGACGTTGCGCCGGATGGCACAGTTTATGGCATAGAGCTGCTTAATGCCAACGAACAACTTGCCGACGACCATGGCAGTTTGATTCTCGAAACGTCAGGTAAGCAACGGCAAATCGCGCTAATAGTCTGATGCGCTAATTAAGTTGGCAGCTGCAGCAAGCTTGGGTTTGGCGGAGGTATCGAACCATAACGGATGTATCGTAGCCCAAGGCTGTCCCCATCTCCCACCGATAAATTTTCTGCGCAATAAAACCTGTGCTATATTCAGCGCCGATCGCGCGACAAAACAGCCTCTTCTGAAAAGCCAAATATAAAACGGCGATTCCACAAAATGCCCCACAGCTGCTTCGGAAAGCTTGCATGACCGCAAACTGCTTGCGGCCAAAGGGGTAGGGCGCATAGACTTCCCAATTATGTATTTATAGCCCCCCCGTGTTACTTGAATGGGGAATCGCATTGCCAAATTTGCATTGGGATTAAACATGTTGAGACTGTTTTTTTTGATTATGTTTTTGCCATCTCCATCTAATGCATTTGCTGATATTTACAAATGTTCTAAATCCGACGGCTATTTTTTATCCTCTGAGCCGTGCAATTCAGGTAGTCTGGTTTATAAATCTGAACTGCCAGTTGAACCTGCTTTTGTTAAACCTCAAGTTAGACGGATTGCCATAAGACGTGGTGAAAATGGTGTTTTTAACCCATGACGGGAAATCCCCCGGCTATGCCGGGGTGGCAGTAGAAGTTTGACATATACGGGAGTCCATCTGCGACACTCCGACTCGTGAGCCGCCA
>JBIODP010000401.1:0-2230 GCA_044445195.1 Burkholderiales bacterium
ATCCGGTTGTAGACGTTGTTGCCGACATATTTCTCATTGATCAGCACCTGATGCACTGTGGCGCGGGTCCAGGCCCGGCCCAGATCGGTCAGCACATTCATGCCGTTCAGGCGTGCGGCTATTTCGGATTCGATCAGCCCGTCGTCGATAAACCAGCGATAGATCTGGCTGACGACGCGTATTTCGTCGTCTGGCCCGGGCATCAGGATCACGCGATCGGTCTGCAGGCTCTTGTGCTCGCCGCGCGCCAGTTCGGCCTTGATCGAGCCAGCCTGGTCGACCAGCACCCGGCGCAGGCCGTAGCCAGCAGGGCCACCCTGCCGGAAACCGAGTTCAATCAGCCGGCACTGGCCGGCGAACACTTTGGCAGAGAGTTCCCGGCTGTACTCGCCTGCCATTGCCCGCTTGACGCCCTTGACGATAGTGGAGACGGGTGATCCGTCATTCTCGAACTGCTCGGCGCAGTAGGCCACCTGGATGCCGGCGCGTCGGCACCGGTATTCGTAGTACGCGCTTTCGTCCGCATCCTGGAAGCGGCCCCAGCGGCTGACGTCATACACCAGAATGATCTGAAAATCGGCCGAACCACTTTCGACATCCTGAATCAGTCGCTGCAGCGACGCGCGTCCATCGATACGCAGGCCGCTCTTGCCGGCATCGGCATAGGTGCGAACGATTTCAATGCCACGGTGGGCAGCATATTCGCGGATCTTGTCCGCCTGGTTTTCGGTGGAGTATTGCTGATGTTCGGTCGACATCCGAACGTACTCCACCGCCCTCAGCAGAGCTGGTTGCTCGACACCAACATCGCTTGGTTCGCCTTGTTGCATGATTCCGATCGCCCCAGTTAAATGGAATTTCGGCTCTCGGAAATTCACCTTTCTTTAAGTGGCGGTGATCGTCAATGCGAGCTCCCATTGATAAACCAGGAGGGCAACATGTCGAAATCGCGCTTGGTGTGTCGAGAGTGCATATGTGCTATACGGTAGCATTCACGCATCGAATCACCAAACACGTCATCTCTTTGCAATTTCGACGTGTGGCATGCACTGGCACGCGTGCGCAGTGATTTCGACGGTCCACACGTCCATCTTTGCAATTCCATCTGGAGCGATCAAGCTAAGGCGATATATACCCGATGGCAGGGGAATCGTCGAAATTGACGCGTCCATCTTTGCAATTGAGGCTTTTTGGGGTCGAGGGTTGCGCTTGCATTGCTCCGCACGATTGCGTTCGGCATATTCTGGGTGCGTTTCGCGGTATTCCCGCCAATAGTCTGGATCGTGCTTCAGCTTGTCGCGCTGCCAACGTCGCCGTCGCTCGCGCTGACATTCTTTTGCTGAGCAGTAACACTGCTGCGGAACTTGGGGGCGCGGCTGGAACACGTCGCCGCACGCTGCACATGATCTGGTGTCCATGGTGGCTCCACAAATAAAACGTATATGGAGCGTGCATAGCAGTGCCGGTAAAGAAAAAAACATAGGCAAGCAAATAATGCTTGCAGGAGATTACACCGAATGGAAGACAAACGAATGAGTCAGATGATTCACGTAACGCCATTTTGATGGCGCTAGAACCGGGGATTTCAATCTATCTTTATGAATTCTTTCAATAAAATATTTGGCAAGAACGCGCCAGCGCGTCGCATTTCATCGTATGCATTTTGCGCGTCTTGAATCACAATTCGTCCTGATGAAATACATCTTAATAGTAGACCGAGCGATCCGGTCAATCTTTCCTTTCCGAGTAAGGAAAGGATTACTTTACGTGCTCGGGCATCGTCGGTTGCTACGATAATTTCCTGCATTGTCGCAAAGGTAATGCACTCAGTTTCACCTTCTCCCAATTCGTGTTCCGCCAAAAGGCTTAGGTATTGCAATGCCGAAATATCAGCAGGGTCAATTAACGTGATGATACCGCGGGAAATCATCCCATCTAGGATGTCGTGATGGCTTGATGCTTCACGCCGAACGATTGAACCAACAAAGTAGAAATGTGCGTCCAGCGCAAGCACATTATCCAAGACATTGCCGTTCGCCAAGTTAATGAACGAACACGCGTCCAGAACAATTTTGTTAATGGACGAGGCCGGCATTATATCTATATAGATCCGAAATCGACACCTTCAACATTGCGGTTGCTTTTCCTATGGACATATCGCCGCTCTTGACTCTGCTAATAGCCGTTTGAAGTAATTCCGCCGGTATCTTCGGAATATGTATGTCTGGAC
>JBIODP010000402.1:0-2225 GCA_044445195.1 Burkholderiales bacterium
GCTCTGTACACTCCCCTTCAGCAACGCAAAGGCCGAGGATGGAAATGCTGGCGCCATGGCCTCTTTACCATTGGAGCCGCTTGCCGATTCGACCGCGCCAGTCATCGAACAATCGGCCGTGCATGGCCAATTGACCAACATTACGCAAAAACATGATGCGTTTACCGCTCCCTACAGCGGGCCGTACAGCTTGACCCCCGATGGGCGCATCGAAGAAACGTCGGATATCACGCTATTCGCAGGCTGGCGCTTGTGGCGCGGCGCAGAAATCTGGCTGAATTCGGAAATCGACCAAGGATTCGGTTTTAACAATACCCTTGGCATGGCCGGTTTCCCGAATGGCGGAGCATACAAATTGGGCTCCAATGCTCCCTACCTGCGCCTTCCAAGGGCATTCATCCGACAAGTGTTCCCACTAGGCGGTGCGGAAGAAAAGCTTGAAGCGACGGCAAATCAATTGGGCGGAACCCAAACCGCCGACAATGTCACACTGACCGTCGGTAGATTTGCCGTACCCGACATATTCGACGCCAACAGCTATGCGCATGACCCGCGCGCGGACTTCCTGAATTGGTCGATCATCGACGCCGGCGCATTCGACTATGCGGCGGACTCATGGGGCTATACGTTTGGCGCGGCTGCCGAGTGGACCCAGAACTGGTGGACGCTGCGCGGAGGGTTCTTCCAATTGTCTACCGTTCCGAACGGCAAAGTCGCCGGTATCGATTTCAGCGAAAATTCCGTTATCCTGGAAACGGAAACCCGTCATCAATGGCTGGGCCACCCCGGCAAGATAAAAATTTTGGCATTTGAAAACCATGGCTCCATGGGGAGTTACCGGGACGCCGTGCAACTTGGGTTAGAGACGGGCAGCACGCCGGACATATCGCTGGTCCGGCAGGTCGGCTCGCGTCCTGGAATGGGCTTGAACCTGGAACAGGAATTGTCGCCGGACATAGGCGCTTTTGCAAGATATAGCGTCAATAAAGGCGACAAGGAAGCCTATGAATTTTCCGACATCAATCGGTCGCTGAGCGCCGGTGTGCAGTTGAAGGGCGCGCTTTGGGGCCGTCACGACGACACGGTCGGCATTGCCGCCGTCGCCAACCGAATATCAGGCGCAGCGCAAGCCTATTTTGCAGCCGGAGGGCTAGGCATTTTAATTGGCGACGGTCGCTTGAACTATGCGCCGGAACAAACCCTGGAAATGTATTACTCTCTGAGCGTAATCTCGCACGTTGCGCTCACCCTGGACTATCAGTACGCCGCTAATCCAGCCTACAATCAGGACCGCGGCCCGGTTTCGATCTATGGAGCCCGCCTGCATGCCGACTTTTGAATGAAAGAACCAGTTAAAATGGCATCATGACATTGCATATCCACCGCACACACAGATCAGGATGGCTGCGCGCAGGCGTGCTTGGCGCGAATGACGGCGTGCTGTCGATTTCCGGCCTGTTATTGGGCGTGGCGGCAGCGCATATGAGCGCAAGCGGAATCCTGCTCACGGGATTTGCCGGGCTGGTCGCCGGGGCGCTCTCAATGGGCGCCGGCGAGTATGTATCGGTGAGCTCGCAAGCCGATGCGGAACGCGCCGATCTCGACATCGAATGGGCTGCGCTACAGCATGACTATGATGCCGAACACGCGGAACTGCGCGACATCTATATCCGGCGCGGGGTCGACCATGAACTTGCGACGCAGGTCTCCCGCCAACTGATGGACCATGACGCTCTTGGAGCGCACGCCCGGGACGACATCGGCATCACCGATGCGCTCTCGGCCCGGCCTTTGCAGGCAGCCGCAGCATCGTCGGTCAGCTTCATGCTCGGCGGCATCGTCCCATTTTTGGCGGGCATCCTTGTACCCGGGAAAATTCTCATTCCCGCCATCGCAGTCGTCTCGCTCGTTTTTCTGGCCGCGCTGGGCGCCTTGGCTGCGCGCGCGGGTGGAGCTTCCATCATCCGCGGTGCGGCGCGCGTGCTCATCTGGGGCACGCTGGTGATGGGCGCCACCAGCGCAATCGGCGCGTTATTCAATGCCATAACATAGCAGCTTCATAGGCGCTATTCCTTCAGCGCATGCAGCCGGCCTGAAGCCGCTGCTTTCGTCATTACGCTATAGTCCGCCTCTGTTTGATCTGCATAACGCATGGCGAATTCAAGCAATGCGAGGTCGAATACATTACGCTTGCCCAGATAGCCGTTGATCGCTACCGGATCGCC
>JBIODP010000403.1:0-2224 GCA_044445195.1 Burkholderiales bacterium
GGCCTTGAAACCGGCATCCTGCAAAGTCTGCGTAACCCGAACCGCATTGGGTGATAGCAATTGCGGATCGATCGCGTGCTCTTTCGGCCCCAGGACGGCTGGCGTCTCCGGCCCGATGTCCAGCACGTTGTCCGGCCGGCTTTCTTTCGCGCCTTCTTTAACGCTTTCTTTCGTTTTCGTGCCGAGAATGCGGCGGATCAACTTTTTAATCATTGAATAGTTTCAGTATGGGCCAACCGTGCGCCTCTGCGTGGGCTGCGAGCTTGGCATTGGGGTTAGTGGCAACCGGATCGGTTACCGCAGATAGCAGCGGTATATCGTTATGCGAATCACTGTAAAAGTGGCTGCGCTCGAAACTGTCGAGCGATTTTCCCATGCCCGCCAGCCAGCGTCGGGTATGCGCGATTTTGCCCTCTCCATAGGTCGGCATGCCGTCCAGTTTTCCGGTGAGTTCGCCGGCGGCGGTGAGTTCAGGTTCGGCCGCCATCAAATGTTCGACGCCAAAGGCTTTTGCTATTGGCGCTGTGACGAAACGGTTGGTTGCGGTGACGATGCCTAACAGGTCGCCGGCATCGCGGTGCCGCTGCACCAGGTCGCGCGCAGCGGGCAGGATTGCCGGGAGTATGACTTCCGACATGAACTGCCGATGCCATTCGTCCAGTTGTTCGCGCTTGAATTGCGCCAGTACGCCGAGGGCAAATTCCAGGTACGCCACCGGATCCAGCGTACCGGCTTGATATTGATCGAAAAATTCGCGGTTGCGCTGCGCGAACGCAACCGGGTCCACGGCGCCTATCCTCGTCAGGAACTGCCCCCACTCATAGTCGGAGTCCAGCGGTATCAAGGTATGATCGAGATCGAATAATGCGAGGTTCATCGTACGTTGAGTTCTCTTTCCAGTCGCAGGAGATCGTGCAAAAGCGGCACCGTGATCGTTTTTCGCCTGGTTTCCAGCGAATAGCGATCCAATGCATCCAGCGTAGCCGACAGTGAACGCATATCTCGCTTAAGATGCGTAATGAGATAGGGTAACACGCCGGACGACAGCGTCAAACCGCGCGCATGGGCATCATCGCGCAAAGCGGCAATCTTTTCTTCATCGGTCAGCTCATGAACCTGGTAAACCAGCCCCCAGCCCAGCCTGGTGCGCAGATCTTCGCGCACCGCGAGCACGGCCGGCGCAACGGCTCCCACAGCAATCATCACCTTGTTATTTTCGCGCACCTGATTAAATAACGTGAAAGCCGCAGTCTGCTCCTCTTCCGACAATTTATCGCACTCATCCAGCAGGTATAAACCGGCACAAGGGGTAAACTGAAACGCGGCTTCGTCCGCGCCGGCCGCACTATAGCGCGCTGCGGGCAACCTTGCCAGCGCGTGCAGCAAATGGGTTTTCCCGGCTCCCGGCCTGCCCCATAAATAAACAAAGTTCTCGCCTGAGGCAGAAGCAGTGGCGGAGGCAGCGCCTGCACGTGCCGCCAGACCGTTCAGCAGTTGCATCAGTTCGGCATTTTTCCCCACCACAAAGGTATCGAGGGTTTGCGGTTTTTCAGCTTTCAGCTCCAACAACAATTGCCTCATGGAACGGCCTTCCAAAAATTGCCGGGGCATGCAGGCGGTTCGCTACGCCGTTGGAGAGTTATGCGTGCTTGCTCTGTCATCATCGCGTATAGAAACTGCTATTCAGGTAATGTCTGCGCAGATGCTTGATGGCAACCATGACAATTGCCGAGGTCGGCAACGCCACTAATACGCCGACAAATCCAAAAAGTTGAGCAAATGCCAATAATGCGAAAATGACCGCCAGCGGATGCATGCCGATACGCTCGCCTACTAATCGCGGCGTCAGGAAAAACCCTTCCAGGATTTGCCCGAAGCCGTACACAATCGCGACTGAGATCAATCCATGCAAGCCGTCGAATTGCAGAACGGCAGCCATCAGGGCCAATGTCAGCCCCAGACCGAAACCGAGATACGGAATAAACACCAATAAACCGGTGATGAGACCGACCGGCATGGCGACATCGAAGCCGCACAGCGTCAATGCGATGGAGTAATACGCGGCCAGCACCAGCATCACCGTCAATTGGCCTCGCAGGTATTGCGCCAGCAAGCCATCGGCCTCAAGCGCGAACCCGGTTACCCTGCCGGCCCAACGCCGCGGTATGCCGTTTTTCAGGCGGGCCAGTAAAGGATGCCAATCCAGCAATAAATAAAACAATAC
>JBIODP010000404.1:0-2218 GCA_044445195.1 Burkholderiales bacterium
CCACCACCAGGCCCAGCACCAGAAACGAGGCGATCGCCAATGAAACCATCAGCTCGATCAAGCCAAACCCACGCTCGTCAAGTTTGTTCATGGCTCCACCATCATTTCAAAGTCGTATTGATTACCGGCAGTTGCCGATGCGCCGGTCGCCTGGTTTTGGACCAGGCTTTTCTCGACCCAATACACCACTATTTTGCAACTTGCCGTCGTTGTCGCCGTAGCTTGCACGCAATTGACGGCGCCAGTGCCGTTCGGCAGCGCGTTGGCCAATGCCGCCCCCCATTGTTGCAGGTCGTATGCCGCCATCGCAGCCGGCGAGCATGAGCCCGCTGCGTAAGTGCAGACGGCAGAGGAGCTGTTCAGTGAGGCGTCGCTGCTGGAGACCGTCGATCCGCTTACCGTCGTCGCAGTCGCGGTCGCCACCGAACTTCCCATAGCTATATTCGGCTGCCAATACATCTCGTTGGCCGACATGGCGGCGGCCATGCTGGAAGCTTGCAGCGCGGCGATGCTGCGAAAACCGGCCACGCTGGTATTGCTGATGGAAAGCGCCTGCATGCCGGCAATGCCCAGCAGGCCAAAAGCAATGACCAATAGCGCAACCAGCACTTCCAGCAGGCTGAACCCGCGTGTGCGCAAGCGTGCTCGAAGCGCAGGTTGCGCAATTTGCCGTGCAGTTGTATGTTTCATGGGCAAGCCATGCCTATAGCGTCGCTTTGTCCGTGCGTCAGCACTTGCGCATGCCCGACCCCGGAAACCGCCATGCAACGGCGGCGCGCCAGATTGACCGGACTTGAATCGAACTGCACCAGGCCCGTGTAGGCAGTAAAGGCGAAGCCCAACCGGGTAAAGCAAAAGGCCGTATTGGCGCCGGTTGTCGAGAAGACAGCGGTATCTTGACTGGTAAACGCTTGTTGGGTTTGCAGAACCAGATCGCCGGTTGCCCCGCCGGTAGCAGTGCAAAGACCGTTTACCGGCGCCAGCACGATCCAGCCGGTGGACCACGTCGACCCGGTATTGCAGACAGGCGCGGCAGCGGTAGGGTTGGACGACGGGCATACGATTACATTTTGGCCCTGCTTGACCGCAGCGCTGCGCGCCAACTGTATCATGCCCAGCAACGCGTTTGCCTCAGAGGCGGGAGAGTTGGAATTAATGGAAGGCATGGCAATGGCCGCGATAATGGCAACGATCGTTATCGTTACCATCAACTCAACCATCGTAAACCCCTGCGTCCACCTGCTACGGGCATGGGGGGTAGTGATGCCGGTCGATGCGGAGCCGAGCCTCTGGAGCATCAGTGCTTTCCTTGTTAAATAATCTGTTTATGTTATAGCACCATTGCCGGGATGTAACTAGTTGTTTCCGACAAAAGGCGGTTATTACGGAAGGAACGGCATGCTTGTCCAATTCCACCCGATAATTTATAATGCCCATACCATTTCGTCTCACGTGACTGGCGAAAAGGCCGGGCTGTTATTTTGTTATTGGTTCGGCAATAAGGTGGGGTTCCACCGGGGAGCGTGAGATTTCAATTTAGCCGTGCGCCTGGGTAGCCAAGATGGGAGGTTCGTTTGAGGCTGCCGTCATTCCTTTTTTTTGGGCCCCTCATTCGATTGAGCACGCATTGAGCATTAACCCTGCGCAAATAATCGATTGGAGTATTTCATGTTCAGCAAAGACCACACTCTGGCCAAAGTCGATCCCGAACTTTGGTCCGCCATCCAGCTGGAAAATAACCGGCAGCAAGATCATATCGAGCTGATTGCCTCGGAAAACTATACCTCGCCGGCAGTGATGGAGGCGCAAGGCTCGCAGTTGACCAACAAATATGCGGAAGGTTATCCCGGCAAGCGCTATTACGGCGGTTGCGAATACGTCGATATCGTCGAGACCCTGGCGATCGACCGCATCAAGCAATTGTTTGGCGCCGAAGCAGCCAATGTGCAAGCGAACTCCGGCTCGCAAGCGAATCAGGGCGTGTTCTTTGCGATGCTCAAACCGGGCGACACCATCATGGGCATGTCGCTGGCGGAAGGCGGCCACCTGACGCATGGCATGGCGTTGAACATGTCGGGCAAGTGGTTCAACGTGGTTTCCTACGGGTTAAACGACAAGGAAGAGATCGATTACGACGAGATGGAACGCCTGGCGCATGAAAAAAAGCCGAAACTGATTATTGCCGGGGCTTCCGCCTACGCGTTGCGCATCGATTTCG
>JBIODP010000405.1:0-2215 GCA_044445195.1 Burkholderiales bacterium
CGCCAGCGTGAAGCAGCGCCAGTCGTCGCAGGCCACTTCGACGCCGAAGCGGCGCATCAGATTAAGGGTAATCTCGATATACGGCTTTGAAATCAACTCACCGATCACTTCTATCGACACCGCATGCTCTTTCGCCATCAACGGCGCGGCCATCAACAGCGCAGTCAGGAATTGGCTGGATACATTGCCGCGCACCTGCATCCGTTGCGCATGAATATGGCCGCGCCGGATGCGCAGCGGCGGAAAACCGGGCTCTCCCAGATATTCGATCTGGGCACCGGCCGCATTCAACGCATCGGCCAGATCGCCGATCGGGCGCTCGTGCATGCGCGCCACGCCGTGCAAGGTGTAATCGCCGCCCAGCACCGCCAGCGCCGCCGTCAAAGGCCGAATGGCGGTACCGGCATTGCCCATGAAAAGGTCGGCATGATGATTCGGAAACGCACCGCCGCCGCCATGCACCGCATAGTTACGCGTCGCGCCGGCCTGCTCCCAATGGATGCCCAGCGTGTGCAATGCCGTCAGCATCACATGGGTATCGTCGGAGGCCAGCAAATCGAAAATCTGGGTCGTTCCTTCAGCCAATGCCGCCAGCAGCAAGGTACGGTTGGAAATGCTTTTGGAACCGGGCAGTTGCACGACCCCACCGGCATGCGCTGCCGGCGGCAAGTCCAGATAGCGGGGATAATGCTTCATATCACTCCCCGCCCTGCCGGTTTTTTTGATTTTCCGCGGCCTCGATGGTGCGCGCCCAGCTCTGTCTGGCATGCTGGGCATTGGCATACACCGCTTCCAGCGCCGGGCCGTCGCCGTTGGCCAGCAAAACCCGCAAGCGGCTTAATTGCAGCAGGTAGGCGTCCAGTTCTTCCAGCAATGCGGCTTGATTGGCCACTGAAATATCGCGCCACATTTCGGGCGACGAACCGGCAATGCGGGTGAAGTCGCGAAACCCGCTGGCCGCATACTGAAACAACACATCCGCGTGCGGCTTGCGCGCAACCTCGTCAACCAGCGCGTAAGCCAGCAAATGCGGCAAATGACTCACTGCCGCGAACACGCGATCATGTTTTTCCGGCGTCAGCCGGTGAATGATTGCGCCGCACAATTCCCAAGCCCCGGCCACGCGCGCAATGTCGTGCTGGGTATTTTCCGGCAGCGGCGCCAGCACCACTTTTTTGCCGATATACAGCGAATCGATGGCGGCGTCCGGCCCGTTCATTTCGCCGCCGGCAATCGGGTGCGCCGGCACAAACTGGTTGATTTTTGCGCCCAGCGCATGGCGCGCGGCGGCCACCACATCCATCTTGGTGCTGCCGGCGTCCGTCACTATCGTTCCGGGCTGCAGGCACGGTTCGATAGCGGCCAGAATAGCCCCGGTTTGCGCCACCGGCGCGGCCACCAGGACCAGGTCGGCATCCGCCACCGCTTGCGCAACCGAGGTGCTGATAAGGTCGACAATGCCCAATTCCCTGGCGCGCTCCAAGGTTGCGGCAGTGCGACCAACGCCGACAACCTGATTCACCGCATGGGCTTTTTTTAACGCCAGCGCGAACGAACCGCCTATCAGGCCGACGCCAAAAATGGCGATCTTATTGAACATTTTGTTGGTCATCTTATTGCTCAAGTTCATTGCTCAAGCCAGGGCGATTTTCAGCGCATCGATAAAAGCGTCGTTTTCCGCCGGCAAGCCTATCGATACCCGCAACCACTGCGGCAAGCCATAGTTGCCGACCGGACGCACGATCACGCCCTGCTTCAGCAATGCCAGATTCACGCGGGCGCCCGCCTCCTCTTCGCTGCCCACCCGCACCAGCACAAAATTGCCGTGCGACGGAAGGTATTCGAGACCGAGCGCGTCGAACGCTTCGGTCAGTTGGCGGTAACCGGCTGCATTAATCCGCGCGCTTTGCTGAATAAAAGCGGTATCGTTCAATGCCGCGATCGCTGCAGCCTGCGCCAACGAGTTGACGTTGAACGGCTGCCGGATGCGGTTAAGCAAATCGGTGATGGCCGGCTGGGCAATCCCGAAACCGACACGCAAGCCTGCCAGCCCGTAGGCTTTCGAGAAAGTGCGCGACACCAGCAGGTTCGGATAACGCTTTACCCACGCGGTCGATTCATATTGCCATTCCGCTGCCAGATACTCATTGTATGCCTCGTCAAGCACCACCACCACATGCGCCGGCACCGCATCCAGAAATGCTTCGATTTCGGC
>JBIODP010000406.1:0-2203 GCA_044445195.1 Burkholderiales bacterium
AGATAGTAGGTGTGTATCCCGCATCGGATGACCTCTTGCCGTTCACGCTTGAATTATTCAGTCAGGCATGGAAATGGAATCTGGCTGGCGCCGCGCTGGGAATCATATCGCTCGGGCTACTATTTTTATTTTCCCGCGTTAAACGTCTGCCGGGTGCAATTATCGTTATCGCGTTGGGTATCGGTATCGGCAAATGGCTTGATTTGCCGCATTATGGAATAGGACTGGTTGGCCCCATTTCTTTTCAATTGACGATGCCGACCTTACCCGACCTGCTTCATCTCAAATGGCTGCACATGGGAGAGTTGGCGCTTGCGCTAGCGATGATTCTATATGCAGAAAGTTATGGTTCGATCCGCAATTTTGCCATGAAGCATGGCGATACGATATCGCCAAACAGGGATTTGGCTGCGTTGGGCGCTGCCAACCTCCTATCAGGCCTGTTTCATGGCATGCCAGTCGGCGCCGGTTATTCGGCGACGTCAGCCAATGAAGCGGCAGGCGCGGTGTCGCGATTTGCCGGTGTTGTCGCTGCAGCGACGATTCTCGTCGTCGTCGTTACGATGCTGCCTGCTGTCGCCTTGACGCCGCAGCCTGTGCTTGCCGCCATTGTCATCCATGCAGTAAGCGGCACGTTGACCCCATCCGTGTTTCGTCCCTATTTCAAATGGCGCCGGGATCGTCTGGTGGTTATTGCCTCGGTGCTGAGCGTGTTGGTATTAGGCGTGCTGGGCGGTCTGCTGCTCTCCATCGGCGTAAGCATGGTGATCATGTTGCGCCGGTTTTCCGAATCGACGATATCTGTGCTGGGAAGGCTAGGGCAGGGGCACGATTTTGTGAGTATCGCACTGCACCCGGAAGCAACGCCAATACCAGGGATACTCATTTTGCGCCCGGACGAGCCATTGTTTTTCGCCAATATCGAACGGATATTGAATCAAGCCCTGCATCATATCGGCGCAGCTGGAGCGTCGGTCCATACCATCATTCTCAGCCTGGAAGAATCTCCCGATCTGGACGGTTCAAGCCTGGAAGCCTTGCGCGATTTTTGCGAAGCTCTGGTCGCGGAAGGCAAGCAAGTGTTGTTCTCGCGCCTGAAAGATGCTGCGCAAGACGTTCTGAAACGTGTCAACATCCTGGGGGTGCCGCCTTCGTCCATCCGGGGCTTGAGCGTGGACGATGCGGTGTGCCAGGCTCAGGAGAGCCAATGCATTCGTTAATCCGACATAGGCCTACCGCTTCTACGCAGCGCGGTATAATCAGACATTACAATCACGTTTTCGATTTAACCTGTAATGCATCCGCTCCAAATGGCGGGCGCATTGCATCAACTTCCTTCTCGCCATGTTGATTCTACCGGGCTCAAGCGCTCTGTCTGTTTTTCGTACCCAAGGTTTATTATCGCAATTGCAAGAACTTGATGCCTCCATCATCGGCATCTCAGGGCGCTTCATACATTTTGTCGATATCAACGGGTCGCCTGCACAAGATGATTTGCAGCGTCTGAATGAATTACTGACATACGGCGAACCATTTTCCGGTGCTGCAGACGGAGAAGAATTCGTTGTCGTTCCTCGCTTTGGCACGATTTCACCATGGGCCAGCAAAGCGACCGATATTGCACATAACTGCGGCATGGCCGCCATCAAGCGCATCGAACGCGGCGTGTCATACCATGTTCGCCTGAAAAGCGGCCTGTTGGGTGGCGTCAAACGCTTGACGCCGGCACTGTCGCAGGAAGTTGCCGCCCGCCTGCATGACCGCATGACTGAGGCGGTGCTGGATAATGTCAATGACGCAGCCGGTTTATTTCGTCAATTGGATGTCAAGCCGCTGATCTTCATCAATCTCATGGAGAACGGCAGCGAAGCGCTGATGCAGGCAAATAACGAGTTGGGCCTTGCTTTGTCAGATGACGAAATCGACTATCTGGCGACTGCTTTTACCCAAGCCAAACGCAACCCCACCGACGTCGAATTAATGATGTTCGCGCAAGCCAATAGCGAACATTGCCGCCATAAGATATTTAATGCCGATTGGACCATCGATGGCGAAAAGCAAGACAAATCGCTGTTTGCGATGATCAAGAATACCCATCGGCTGCAGCCCAAGGGCACCATAGTCGCCTATTCCGATAATTCGTCGATCATTGAAGGCGCGAGCGTGTCGCGTTTCTATCCGCGCGGCGGCGCCAACGGCAACG
>JBIODP010000407.1:0-2200 GCA_044445195.1 Burkholderiales bacterium
CTATTATTATCGCTATGCTATCAGCCCGCGGCCTGAATGCGCTGCACCAGAGCCTCGGTAAATTGCCGGGTGCTCGCTTTGCCGCCAAGATCGCCGGTGCGCACGTTGTCGATATTCAGCGTGGCGTCGATAGCCTGGCGCAAGCGGTCTCCGAGTTCGACCCGGCCGACGTGGTCCAGCATCATGCCCGCAGCCAGCAGGAGCGCGATCGGATTGGCGATGCCCTTGCCTGCAATATCCGGCGCCGAACCATGCACGGCTTCAAAAATGGCCGCATCCTCGCCGATATTGGCGCCGGGCGCCATGCCCAGACCTCCGACCAGGCCGGCAATCTCGTCGGACAGAATGTCTCCGAACAGGTTGGTGGTGACCAGCACGTCGAATTGCCATGGATTCATCACCAGCTTCATGGCACAGGCATCGACGATGACTTCCTCGAAGATAATCCTGTCTTTGTAATGCTGGGCATGAATTTCACGCGCCGTCTCGAGGAAAATGCCGGTCAACGCTTTCATGATGTTGGCCTTATGCACAGCCGTCACCTTTTTGCGCCCTTTGCGAATCGCATATTCGAAGGCAAAATGGCAAATTTTCCGGCAGCCCTGGCGCGTATTGATCCCGGTAGACATGCCTACTGCGTGCGGGTCGCCATCGATAGGAATGAAATGCTCGTAGCCCATGTAAAGGCCTTCATTATTCTCGCGTATCATCACCAGGTCGATGTTGTCGAAGCGGCCGCCCGGAATAATGGTGCTTGCCGGACGCAGATTGGCGTACAGCTTGAATTCTTCCCGCAAACGCACGTTGGAAGAACGATAACCGGCGCCGATCGGGGTCTCCAAGGGGCCTTTTAACGCCAGTTGCGTGCGCCGGATGCTATCGATGCATGCCTGGGGAAGGGGGTCGCCGCAAGCTGCGACGCCGGCAGCGCCGGCCACCTGGCGCTCCCAGACGAAGGGGGCGCCCAGCGCTTCGAGCACCGTCAAGGTAGCTTCTGTAATTTCAGGACCGATGCCGTCGCCGGCGATAAGCGTGGTTGGTATGGGCGCTTGAGGGTTTTTTGTCATCATGTACTCCGCTAATGGATCAATATTACTGATTGGACTTCACCCCCGCAATCCAAGCTGGCAGTTCCGCAATTTTCATTGAGAACCACCCATTATCCGGTCTAGCGAATGAATCGGTACAACCATGCAAAAAATTATTCGAACAGATACCTATTTTAACAGCAGGGATAAATACCTGCTGGACTGCGCAAACAATCTGGGGCCGTATTGCGGAGCCGTGCTTCTCTAAATATCCACCGGATCAACCTCGAGCGACCATCTGGCGCGGGTTTTGATCGACCGCAAAGCTGCCATCCACAATTTGAGAAAGGCCTGCAAGGCCGGACGCGATTCCGATTCCACCAGCAACTGGGCGCGGTCGACATTGGCTACGCGCGTCATGCTCATCGGGATAGGGTCGTTGATGGCGATTCCAGGATGCGGGATGCAGGTGCTCGCCAGTTTCAGGAATTCCAGCGCGACCGGCAACTCCGGCGCTTCGGCGCGCAATAATGCCTGATACTGGAACGGCGGCAAGCCCGCTTGCCGGCGCTCGCTTAACAGCGACATCGCATAGTGGTCGTAATCGTGCGCAACCACCGCCGCATAGAGCGGATGCTGCGGGTAATGCGTCTGGATCAACACTTCGCTTGGGCTGCCGCCTTCCTTTTGAGCGATCCGGCCGGCGCGGCCGGCGACCTGCGTCAGTTGCGCAAACAGGCGCTCGCCGGCCCGATAGTCGTGCGAAAACAAGGCGGTATCGGGATTCAGGATGCCGACCAGCGTCAAATTGCGAAAGTCATGCCCCTTGGTCACCATTTGCGTGCCGATCAATATGTCGACCTCGCCGCGGTGCACCGCGTCGAACGCGGCCTGCGCACTGCCTTTGCGGCGCGTCGAATCGGCGTCGATGCGCAAAATACGCGCGTCGGGGAAACTCTCTTGCAAACCCTCTTCCACCCGCTGGGTGCCGCGTCCAAGCGGCTGGATATCGACATTGCCGCACGTAGGACAGCATTTTGGAATCAGGTGTTCAAGGCCGCAATGGTGGCAACGCAACCGCCGGTCCAGCTTATGCAACACCATGAAAGCGGAACAGCGCGAGCAATTACTGACCCAGCCGCAGGCATCGCACGCGATGACCGGCGCATAAC
>JBIODP010000408.1:0-2196 GCA_044445195.1 Burkholderiales bacterium
GGCAACCATGACCGGCGCGCCGGCGCCGGACTTCAGATTGGCTCCGGTGGCAACGCCATTGCCGCTACCGCCGCCGCTGCCGGCCGGATTGCCGTCCGACGTATTGCAGCGCCGTCCCGACGTTGCTTCCGCCGAACGCGCAATGGCGGCTGCCAATGCCAATATAGGCGTCGCCCGCGCCGCCTATTTCCCGACCATCCTGCTGCAGCCGAACGGCGGGTGGAACAGCAGTCAACTGGGCAATTTGTTTAGCGCCCCCAGCATATTCTGGTCGCTCGGCGCGGCGGCCACGCAAAATGTATTCGACGCCGGCAAAACCCGCGCCGGCGTCAAGATTGCCGAAGCCTCCTACAACGCGTCGGTAGCCAATTACCGACAGAGCGTGCTGGTTGCCATGCAGGAGGTCGAAGACGGCGTCAGCGGCATGGTGTTGCTGGGTCGCGCCGGCAGTCAGGCCGAGGCCAGCGTGCGCAGTTCGCAGCGCGTGCTCGATCTTGCCGACGATCGCTATACCGGCGGTCTCGACACCTACCTCGACGTCATTACCGCACAGCAAGCGCTATTGACCAGTCAGCGGCAGGCGGTCCAGATTCATGGCCAGCAAATGCTGACCTCGGTATATCTGATCAAGGCACTGGGCGGTGGATGGCAGGGAAATGAATTGCAGGCTTCCAGGTAGGGCAATCGCATGAATTTTTCTCCCCTCGCCCACTTGCGGGAGAGGGGTTGGGGGAGAGGGAAAATGCACAAATGCATCATCCAAGAGATAAAGCGAACTCTAAACGATTCACATAAGTGGGCAGACAAGCGTAAAAAGCGCCGCTACGGGCGGCACTCCCTCTCCCCCAGCCCCTCTCCCGCGAGCGGGCGAGGGGAGTGTCGCCACACAGCGGTCTTCGGGCGATTGCCCTGGGGTACGCAAAATGCGCTTCAGGAGTAAGATATAAATCCCTATTTGGCAACCCGGGAGGAAGCCATGGCGCATCGGTCGAAGCGTGACAGTCGTCAATACGGCATGCTAACGGTCTGGTTCTGCTTATGTTTCGCGTTATGCGTGGCGCCGTTCGCCCATGCCGACAGCCTGATCTACAAGGGGATCGACAAAGACG
This sequence comes from Burkholderiales bacterium, assembly GCA_044445195.1. Taxonomy (GTDB): domain Bacteria; phylum Pseudomonadota; class Gammaproteobacteria; order Burkholderiales; family Burkholderiaceae_D; genus PKWO01. The sequence goes on from JBIODP010000408.1 coordinate 1,110, forward strand.
GCGTGGTCTCGTATTCACAGGCCATGCCCACCGAGCCGGGCGCGCATGACGTCACCACCATCACGATCGATAGTTTGCCGGCCGACCGGCAACGCGCGGCCGCCCGCACGCTGGCCAATCTGGAGAAACTGTCCAATGTTGAAACCGCTGCCAGGGGAAAGCGCCTGGCGAGCGCAGACCGGCGCATCGAGGCCGCGTTGCAGCGCTTGCAACAGGCCGAACGCAATCTGAGCGAGGGCTCCGCGCCGACCGGCAATGATCGGGTTGGAAATGCCAGGGGCCATGCACGTTTGCGCGACAGTTATTTCGAGCGCGTATTGCAGTTGCAGGCAGACGTCGACCAAGCGCAGCAGGATCTAAACAACGCCTATGCGGCGCGCAATCGGCCTTAACTTTGCTTTAGGCGGGCGGTATAGTTGGCATGGGCGATCAGCGTATCAGAGATGCTGTTTGCCATCCGATCGGATGTTGCAGTATGAATCGGTCATTTTCGGCTTGAATATTGAAAACTTCCTTCATTGCCTCAGGCGGGAAACCGGCGCGCGCCTCGCCGCGGTCCTGGATCGATAGCGACAGCAGGTATTTCTGCAAATGGGGGGGGTCCTGCGCGAACAGGCAAATGCGTCGCCAGATATGCGGGAATTTATTTTTCAACACCTTGCCGGGGGTCAACTCGTCTATCTGCTCGGCACTCAGGCCTTTGCCCCCGGTATCAGGAATGAAATCGTCCTCGGTAGTTTCATCCGTATCGGAATTGGCGTCGCCGTCCGGCTCGAGGCGGCGATTGATTGAGGATTCTGCGGTAAACCGAGGTTCTTCAGCACGGAACGAAAATGCTTTGTTTTCCGTTTTGCTTGTCGTTTTATTGGCCGTTTGCCGGCGCAGAAAAAATACTAACGCACCGACGACAAGCAAGAAAAGAAGAATGAATATTGCCATCTTATCCATCGTACCCCACACTCCATTTGTCAATCGGTCCTGATCAGACGCGTCGCAGGCCCTGAGATTGCGCCAGCTCACCCGCCATGCGGACAAAATAAATTAATGCGGCAGTCTAGCATGGATGACCGGATATTTCCACTTGGAA
>JBIODP010000409.1:0-2134 GCA_044445195.1 Burkholderiales bacterium
AAAAATAGCGGCAAATAATATTCGATCCCGGCTGAGGCAATGCCGTGGCCGATGTCCTTGTAAATGGCCGATCTGGACGGATCGCCTTCGAAGCGTTCACGCCAGCGGTTGCGGAATGCGGTGCGCGCCGGCTCGTCCATCGGGAATTCGCGGCCGGGCAGCAAACGCACTTTGTTGACCGGGTATAGCGAGCGTTGCGTATCGGCATCGAAGGTGCGGATGGTTTCTATCGTGTCGCCAAACAAGTCGAGACGGTAGGGCAGCGCCGACCCCATCGGGAATAAATCGATCAGCCCGCCGCGCACCGAATATTCTCCGGGCGACATGACTTGCGCCACGTGCGCGTAACCTGCCAGCGTCAATTGCGTTTTAAGCCGGGTTTCATCGAGCTTTTCGCCCTGCTTAAAAAAGAAAGTATAGGCTGCCAAAAACGAAGGTGGCGCCATGCGTACCAGTGCGGTAGTTGCCGGTACGACCAGCACGTCGCATTGGCCATTCTGGATTTCGTACAGCGTCGCCAGCCGTTCGGAGACCAAGTCCTGATGCGGGGAAAATACATCATAGGGCAGGGTTTCCCAGTCCGGCAGCAAATGGCAGCGTAGCGCGGCCGCTTCCCGATTGCCGAACCAGGGAATTTCGGTTAGCAGGCGTTGCGCATCGGTGGCATTAGCCACCACGATTGCCAGCATCCGGTGCTGGGATTTTAGCTCCGCCGCGGCTTGCGCAAGCACATAAGCGTCCGCCGAACCGTGGTGGGCAGGCAGCGCAAAGCGGTGGCCGGGCTTGGGTAGCGATTTCTTGAGGTCAAATTGCATCGGTGCGATTATAAACGATGCACGCGCCGGCCGTGATGCCCGGAAAATCCGTTTGGGGATTGAAATAACGTAACATGGCGGTAAAATAGAAAAAATCGATGGCAAGCTTTCATGGTTTAACCAATAATGTGCATCCGCCCAGAATGAATCCACCTCGCCATTTCGCCTTGATTCCTGCCGCCGGTATCGGCGCCCGCATGGGTTCCAATTCGCCCAAGCAATATGCATTGATTGCAGGCAAGCCGATGCTGCAGCATGTGCTCGATACTTTTGCCGCATCGGCAATTATCACGCATACGTTTGTGGTCGTCAGCGCCGAGGATGCCTATATTCGGTCGATGATGGCCGATGCCCCGCATCTTGCGGAACGCGTGACGATCATTCATAACGGCGGAGCCACACGCCATATATCCGTATTGAAGGGTTTGCGGGCGTTGAGCGATTATGCCGATGCCGACGACTGGGTATTGGTGCATGATGCGGCACGTCCCGGCCTTACCGCCAATTTGATAGAAAGTCTGACGGATGCCCTGCGCGACGATACCGTGGGCGGCTTGCTGGCGTTGCCGGTAGTCGATACGCTAAAGCGCAGCGGCGGCGACCATCGGGTGCATGCGACGGTGCCGCGCAGCGGTCTGTGGGCAGCGCAGACGCCTCAAATGTTCCGCTATGGCTTGCTGCGCCGCGCGATGGAGCAGGTAGACGATGTTACCGATGAATCCAGCGCCATCGAAGCGTTGGATCTTCAGCCGAAACTGGTTGTGGGCAGTCCGCGCAACTTCAAGGTTACCGTGCCGCAGGATGTGGCGTTGATTGAACTGTATCTGAAAGGACTGGCATGAGCGCCTCCCATTTGCCGCCGTTTCGAGTCGGCCAGGGTTATGATTGCCATGCGCTGGCGCCGGGGCGCGCGTTGATTATTGGCGGTGTGCGGATTCCCCATGCGACTGGCCTGCTTGGCCATTCCGATGCCGACGTGCTGTTGCATGCAATCACCGATGCGCTGCTAGGCGCAGCCGGACTGGGCGACATCGGACGGCATTTTCCCGACACCGACCCGCAGTTTTCCGGTGCAGATTCGCGCGGCCTGTTGCGGGAGGCGGCCAAGCGTGTCGTCGCAGCCGGTTATGCAATCGGCAATATAGACGCTACGATCATTGCGCAAGCGCCGAAGATGGCGCCGCACATTGCGCAAATGATTGCGCATGTGGCCGCCGACGTGGGGGTCGAACCGCAGCAAGTGAACCTGAAGGCCAAGACCAACGAAAAGCTGGGCTATCTGGGGCGCGAAGAAGGGATAGCAGCGGAAGCGGTGGCGT